>PMEC01000222.1:0-21023 GCA_003155705.1 Bacteroidales bacterium | reverse complement strand
GCCGGAAGTTGTGCAAGAAGGTCAGCCACTTTTGTATCAATTGTTCTTATATCCTGCGAGTAAGCTGTTAATGAGACCAACAAGAGACTGATACTAATTAAAATTAATTTCAGGACTTTCATATTACATATTTTCATATTTTCAAATTAATCAGATTTTCCATGGGCCCCTCATTGGCTGGTTAATAAGCCTGTTTGCCCCATCATCATCGATAAATTGTTGTTTGACCGGATCGTATTTAAGGTTACGTCCAAGTCTCAGAGCAATCACACCAAGATTAACGATGGTACATGACCTGTGCCCGTTTTCTTCATTCAGCGCAAATTTTTTCCTGGTAAGAACCGATTCTGAAAAGGTTGTAATTTGTGGTTCCGGATCAGGAAGGCTGGCAATTATTTTCTGAATATCAGGAATATCTGATTTGAATCCACGATAGATTTTTCCATATGGTCCTTCGATATAAGCTGCATCCTTATCCCGGTTCTCTCCATCAAGAATTATTTTACATCCATCAGCATAGGTATAGCTAATTCTTCTCCATGATCCTACTGCATCATAGTGCTGCTGGGGGGCATCTATTTCCACATAAACAGGACTTGTATTGTCTTTTCCCAGCATATATTGAACCGGGTCCAGATAGTGTTGTCCCATATCTCCCAGTCCACCTCCGTCATAATCCCAATAACCTCTGAACTTGGTATGCACTCTTTCCGGATTATAGGGTTTATACGGAGCCGGGCCTAACCAGAAATCATAGTCCAGTTCGGGCGGAACGGGCATTTGTTTCAGATCGTAAAGGCCTGACCAGTAGAACTTCCAGTCGTATCCGGTAATCCCGCTAACAGTTACCTTAAGTGGCCATCCCAAGACACGACTATCAACAAGTTTCTTCAGAGGTTTTACAGTTGTTCCTAATCCATAGAATTGATCTTTAAATCTAAACCATGTGTTAAGGCGAAACATTCTGCCATGTTTCTGAACAGCCTCAATTACCTTTATCCCTTCACCGATCGTACGTGTCATCGGTTTCTCGCACCAGATATCTTTTCCGGCTTCAGCGGCCATTTTTGAAATTATGCCATGCCAGTGCGGCGGAGTGGCAATATGAACAACATCAATGTCAGGAAGGGAAAGTAGTTCCCTGAAATCGTGATAACCTTTAATTTTTCCACCAGCTGCTGCTACAGCCTGATCCAGGTGATTTTTATCAACATCGCAAACGGCTAGGAGGTGTGTACCTTCATATTCAAAATGACCACGTCCCATACCTCCAACTCCTATAATAGCTTTGGTGAGCTGATCGCTGGGAGCTGTATAGCCCTGTCCTCCAAGGACATGTCTTGGAACAATAGTAAATGCCAGGGCTGCAACTCCGGTCTTCCGGAGAAAATCGCGTCTGCCGAGGTTGTATTTTTTCATATCAATAATTAATAAGTGTATTCTTTACATTTAATATTTTAACTAGACTTCCGACTTCGGACTTCATGCCCCGGTCAAAATTATTTATACTGCAATTTGCAAGTTTTACATTCAAAATACAAATGGAAGAAGGTCTATTTTTGAAAAATCAGTACGAAGAAGGTAAAGGGTTGAAGGGTTGAAGGGCTGAAGGGTTGAAGGGTTGAAGGGTTGAAATGTTGAAGGGTTGAAAGGTTGAAGGGTCAACATTTCAACATTTCAACATTTCAACATTTTCATTACGCCTTACATAATATCTGAAAGAAAAGCCCCTTTCGTTTCTGTCTTGGATTACAATAATCCGGATAAACAGCAGAAAGGGGCGTTAGTATTCCGGGGTTTTTAGGAAAGGGGAAAGGGGACTCCGGAATGGAAATGTTTCAGACCTAAAACTATCTTCAATGAAACTTTTAATTGCAATTATTTTGCTAATGTATGATGATTATTCGTCAGAAATAAGGTCTTAAGCTTTATATGTATGAATCTCAATTATTATTGTATGAACATGAGCATTTACTATATGAACTGTAGAAAGGTGTAAGGAGAAATGAGAAAGGGTTAGCATCGAGAACCTTGTACCGAGAACCAAGTTCCAATCCATGTACCTGACTAAACAAGCCGTTTTATTTTACAAACGCCACTATCAGAATGGCATGTTCTTCAGATTCATTCAGAACCTGGTAACTTTCTGCAATTGCAGGAATAACAAATGTCTCAGCATAGCTGAACCTGAGACCGGAACCATGGACTGGTGTTACTACTATGCTTTTCCCCTCAACGAGGCTGAGAACATGACATTTATGATTCGTTGTTACGCAAATTGATGTTTTAAACCGGTATCTGAAAATATCATAAAGTTGGGTCTGGTGAGTAGGCAAATGGAACATTTGCCAGTCAGTTCCTGCTTCAAGCAGTACTGGCCGGGAAACAAATTCATTTAGAATTTTCCTTCCCTTACTTTCAAAAAACAGATTATCCATTCCTCTTCCAATATTGAGAGGTCTTGGTTTACCGTCAAGATCGGGACGAAGCCAGTCGTATAATTTAAATGTGAAAATATATGGTGTACTGCTAATTTCAAGAACAAGGTTATTCTTTCCCGAACCATGAACTGTTCCATAAGGTATAAGAAACAGATCGTGTTTGTGCGAAGGGATTTTTTGAACATATTTTTCAATACTTACAGGTTCATTATATTGCAAACTTTCTTTAAGTACCTCCTGAAATTCTGTTTTATCGATATCTTCAGTGAATCCAAGATAAACCTCAGCATTATCTTTTGTATCAAGTATATAATATGTTTCTTCCTGGGTGAAACTTTCGCCAAAATGATCTTTCATATAATCAGGACGTGGATGACATTGAATAGAAAGATTTCCACCATTAAAGGTATCAAGGAAATCAAACCTGATGGGGAAATCAGTTCTGAATCTCTCATAACAATCACCAAGAATAGCTTCAGCCTCCTTAAACATCAGAAAGTCAAATGAGAACTCGATCATCATTCCGGAACTTTCAAAAACCAATCCATTTTCAGGGGTTATCAACTCAAATGACCAGGCAAAATTAGGAACATCGCGATTAACTCCTGGAATGTTTTCGCTGATCCAGCTTCCACCCCATGTTCCAGGCTCAAACCATGGACGCGCTCTTAATGCGTTTAGACTAAGATCATGAAGAGATTTCCTGAAATCATTACCATTCATCCAGGTTATATCACCAGCCCTCTGTCCGTCGACCAGGATATCAATCCTGTTAAGAATGTCCTTCTTATGTCTGCCAAGTACAATCCAGTCAACAAAATAAAACCTCTTATACATTACTTTTGGATCATCCGGAAATGATGTACCTATATTCGTAATTTTTCCTGCCCTGGCTCTGAACTGAAGTTCATTCTTAGGAAGATCAACATACACAAGGAATCCTTCATCTGTTAAAAGACTTGCACCTATACCATATATTATTATATATTGAGAACTGTTAGTAAGTCTTATTTTCTGAAATTTTTCAGTTGAAAAAAAATCCCGGAGAGAGAGGGTAGTCCTGGTGCCAAAAAGAGGATCGTCACCGCCAAGAAAAGGCAGGATCATTTTATTTATTTCATTTTCAGTTTTAAGAAAATCATTTACATTAATCCACCTTGCTGCAATATCATGATTTTCTTTCAACAATGAATCTAATTGGGTTTTCAGAAGATCAAAGAAAACACCTGAAAATCCATCCATGATAACAATCTTTTCACCGGCAATTTTTTCAGCTAAAGTATCTATGCCCCTGAAGATTCTTTCACTTCCAATGTTAAAAGCAGGATATATATCATATTTCCCCTTTTCAACCTGTGGTTTTACTGCAGGCATCAGGAGTTGTGAAGTCTTCCTGTATGAAGAGGACATCTAAATAGCTATTTCTTAAGGCAGTAAAGCGATACTGAGAAGAGATAAAAAAGACAGACAAGCAATATTGACATCCCAAGTGCAATATTACTGAGGTCGCTGATCCAACCTATCAATAGTGGTATAACAGCTCCTCCGGAAACAGCCATTATCATGAGTCCGGAAATCTCACTGCTTCTTGCAGGATACTTTTCTACCGCAATAGAAAAGACCAGTGGGAAAATATTTGCAACTCCCAAACCGATCATAAAAACGAGTATCCATGCGATCAACTGCGTCGGAATCAGAAGGATAGCAACAAAAGAGACAATTGAAAGAATGGATGTCCACATGAAGAATTTCCGTGACGATATTCTTGTAAGCATAATTGCGCCGGCAAATGTACCCAGCATACGTCCAAAAAAGTAGACGCTTCTCCCCGATTCTGCCGCAGTCTGTGCAATTCCGAAATGTTTCATCAGAAACTGCCCAGAATTGGAATTGAATCCGACATCAACGCCAACAACAAGAAAGATTGAGATTACCATCAGAAGAATGAAACCATTTCCAAGGAGACTGAAGGATGATCCGAAAGTTGCTTTATCACCTTCCTGTTTTGTCTCTTCAATCTTAACTGATCCAAGCCATATGACTGATAATATCGATACTATGCCAAACACCAGGAATAGAAGCTTCCAATCTCCAAACTGTGCTGCAAAAAATCCAGCCAGAGGTGCCCCGATCATAGAACCAATTGCTTTTACAAATTGTGAAAAACTAAGAAAACTTGATGTCCTGTTACCTGGGACAACATCGACAAGCAAGGGATTGGCTGAAACCTGGACAATTGTATTGCCTATACCAAGCAGTGCAAAACCAATGAGTACTGTGGCAAATGAATAGAAAAAGAATGGGACCAGCAATCCGATCGCCGTAATTACCATTCCGGCATTTAAAATGAACCTTTTCCCAAGCCTTGTTTGCAGGATTCCAACCGGTACAGATAACAAAAAAAACCAAAGGAAGACAGCTGAAGGTATTAGTTGTGCGAGAGTTGCACTCAGATGCATATCAGCACTTACACGGTCAACTCCTATTCCTACAAGATCACAGAAACTCATGACAAAGAATGCCATGAGGACAGGAAGTATTTTCGAAATNNTTTTAATTTGTTACATTAACGGAAGGGCATGTTGAACTGCATTCCAGAAATCATCATCGAAGAGATAGGCGCTGCCAAGAAGGGCGGCGTCTTCTTTCAAATCAGAAAGTTCAACTTTGCAATAGCATTTTTCCTTTGCAAGTCTGTCTTCAAAAATCTTCCCAAAGAGGTTATAGGCATATGAAATATTTCCTCCTATCACCAGTATCTCAGCTTCAAATTTATTCAACCATGGTGATAAGAAGATCCCCATGTTATCACCATACTCAATAAACAGGTCATATGCCACCTTATCAGTTGACGCCATTTCGGCAAGCTCTTTCACACCTGTCACATCTTTACCGGTGATCTTTTTATAACTTCCTATAAACCATCTTGTTGAGAATGATTCATCGGCAATTTTTCCTTTGAAGGGCAGATGATAAACACAACCTAATTTTGGAACTTCAGGGCCATCGACAATAGGAATTTTATTGTCAATAAAGGCCGACCCGAATCCCGTACCAAGTGTGATTGACATTGAGCGTTTAACTTTAGATGCTTTGCCAGCCCACGCCTCACCGACAGCGAATGATGAAGCATCATTCATAAAACGGGCTTCGAAGCCTTCAGCCACATCAAGACTGCTGACAACTGCATCACCAATATTGAACCCGTAAAGGTTCTCGTATTTTGCGACTCCTTTAATCAGACAAATGCCATTGACATAATCAAAAGGACCGGGCATGGCAAATCCTATCCCCCGGACTTCATCAACAGAAACCCTTTCCAGTACATCAGCTAAACATGAAGCCCAGATGGATATTATTTGAGTGGCATGAGCCTGGTTATTTACCGACCTATCAGAAAATGTCTCCCTGATCACTTTTGCTGATTTAAGGTCAACGGCAGCACAACTGATATGGCTTCCACCTATATCTGCGCCTATTGCAATATTCTGCTTCATAATTTGTTAGGATTTTGTAATGTCCGGTTCAGTTTTATAAAATATCCGGAGATGAAAGTATTTAAATTTGTTAATAATGCAAAATAATTTCAATATTATCAAAGAATAAAACATATCAACTGACATATTTCATAAAAAATATGATTTAATAGTTGTAATTTCGAATAATACATTTTTAATTCCGTTAATTAGATTCTGATTATCAGATTTTTATATTTCCGAAAACAATATCACATTATAAATCTCAAATTATGCATAAAGTCACGAAAGAAGACGCACTGCTTTACCATAGCAGGTGTCGGCAGGGAAAAATTGAAGTAATTCCGACTAAACCCTATTTTACCCAAAGTGATTTAAGCCTTGCCTACACTCCGGGTGTTGCCTATCCATGTCTTGAAATAGAGAAAAATCCTGAAGATGCCTACAAGTATACCGCAAAAGGTAACCTGGTTGCAGTTATTTCTAATGGGACAGCTGTGCTGGGGCTTGGGGACATCGGTACATTGGCAGGAAAACCTGTAATGGAAGGTAAAGGGCTGCTTTTCAAAGTATTTGCTGATATTGATGTTTTTGATATTGAGGTTGATGAGAAAAATCCTGCAAAACTGATTGAATTCTGCAGACAGATCGCGCCAACTTTTGGAGGAATAAATCTCGAAGATATAAAAGCACCCGAATGTTTCGAGGTGGAAACAGAGCTAAAGAAACTCGTTGATATCCCCGTTTTTCATGATGATCAGCATGGAACGGCAATTATCTCGGCGGCAGGTCTGATTAATTCTCTTGAAATAATTGGCAAGAAGATAGAGAATATCAAGGTAGTGGTTTGTGGTGCCGGGGCTGCTGCTATTTCATGTTCCAGATTATATGTTGCTCTTGGTGTGAAAAAGGAAAATATTGTAATGGTCGATACTAAAGGAGTTATTAACAGAAAAAGGAAAGACCTGAATAAATATAAGCAGGAATTTACCACTGACAGAGATCTTGATACTCTGGAACAGGCTGTAAAAGATTCCGATCTTTTCCTTGGGCTTTCTGCAGCAAACCTGATGAGTAAGAAGATGCTTGCTTCGATGGCAAAAAATCCGATTGTTTTTGCAATGGCAAATCCAGATCCTGAGATCTCTTTTGAAGATGCAATGGCAACGAGGAATGATCTCATTTTTGCAACAGGAAGATCAGACTATCCTAATCAGATTAATAATGTGCTGGGATTCCCGTTTATCTTCAGAGGAGCTCTTGATGTAAGAGCTTCAACGATAAATGAAGAGATGAAACTGGCAGCCTCAAAAGCTCTTGCTGCTTTAGCCAAGGAACCCGTTCCGGATGAGGTTGCCAAAGCCTATGATGTTGATAAACTGGTTTTTGGCAGGGATTATATAATTCCAAAACCACTCGATCCACGACTCATCTCAAGAGTTGCTTCTGCAGTTGCCAGGGCCGCAATTGAATCAGGGGTTGCTAAACACATAATAGAAGATTTTCCGGCATATGAGGCTTGCCTGGATCAGCGCACGGCAGAACACATTAAAAGGATCGGTAATATAAGCGTGCTTGAGGACTGCGGATGCGTATAACAGTTGCTGAATAGTGTCATTTCAGACTTTTCCTCTCCTCTATCTGTCTTACAATTTTTTTCTCATACATATCTTCAATCAGATCTGCAGTTTCGTTTATTGTAAAGGAATTGCGATTAATTGTAGCATCGAACAGAAAATCGATATTAAGGGGCTTTTTATCAAGAAATGTCAGAATCAGATTGTACCGTTTCTCATCTGTATCAATCACAAACTCCTCAGCTGTCTCGATGTCAATAGTTTTTTTCTTCATAACATTTTCAACACGCCAATAGAATGGGGCAACCAGACGGATATGCAAGGCATCCTTAATTTCCTGAGCTATTGAGACCCCTGCTCTCCCCACCAGAACAAGAAAACCCTCCTTGCACATAGTCAGTACAACATCTTTTATTGCTTTTTTTACCCTCAGATCGCTGACAAAGTTCCCGGAAAAGGCCATAATCATTTCGGAGACATTCGATAATTCTATCCCTTTATAAAAATTTTCAACACGAAGAGCATCGGTATGCAACTCCTCTGCAATCCTGTAAATGATATCCTTATCAATCCATTTCCATTTTGTCGTACCATATTTTCTGTTGAGATTGCTGACAACATTTTCTGCAACCTGACGGGCATCACAACCTGTCTGTCTTGAAATAGTGATAACTGGACCATCCTCTTCAGGAGGCTTATTCAAAACAGATTCCCTGTAACGGGAGTCGAAATAATCAAAGAATTTTTTCATGGAACCGATTCTTTAAATTGGTTTTTTTAATGCAGATTTAAATGAAGACCTGATGTTACTGCTTAAAACTGAATTACTTATCCCGATTTTAAAATGGCCGGATTGTAAGAAATTTCAAATCAGCTTCTTAGATATAAAACCGATATAATTTACAAAAAAAATCTGAATGACGAAAATTTATTTTTATAATGGATATCGAATCCCTGAGATGGGACTTGTTATATGGTTTTATCAATTCATTTTTTGAATTTGAGCTGTTATTAGTATATATTTGCAGTCTGAAAGTATTTCAATGAAGACAGACATTGGCAGGTTGATTTATCTTTTATTAATAACCGTTTCCATAAGTGGATGTGAGAAAGCGAATGTTGTAAGCAAAAGCCAGGAAATTTTGTTCCAGCAGGAATATATAAATTATGCAGGAGCCTTTCAACATCATGGTTATATTATTGATATTGACGGGAATGTATTATCTTTTAATAATCCGGATAAATGGAATTTCCCTGACAAGGATGGGAAACTTACCGAAAAACAGGTAAAGGAAAACATCGCATCCTGCACATTGACAGGAAAAAAGTTATCAAAAACTGATTTAAATAAATACATTAATTATATTGATAATATTTCGTCAAGTAAGGTAACTGCACCTAAGACTACCGGCAATGATATGGGTTCATTGGTATATTCATGTTATCAATTCTCAGAGAACAACTTAACCTACAAGGCAACCAAAATAAAGATGGAGGGAGACTCTCAATGTGAAAACCTCAATTACTTTTCGAAAAAGGTTGTTCACTGGATGAAAAAAATTGATGCCAGTCTTCCAAAGTAGTTTTCAGATCCTCTTCATATTACAATATGCTGATTATGAATCAGATTCTTAAAAACATTTACTCCTGTTAGGTTTTTGCTGATTTTATTATAACTTTACTGGCTGCTATAATTATCCGAGTGTTAATCATTTAAACAAATTACAATTATGCAATCAATTTTCTCAAGGCCAGAGCTTTTGTGGTTCCTTATCGGTCTTGCGCTGTTTTTACTTGAGCTTGTCATTCCCGGTTTCATTATTTTCTTTTTCGGTGTCGGGGCATGGGTAACGGCTCTCCTCTGCCTCATTGCTAATCCTGGAACAAATTTGCAGATTATTATATTTGCATTGGTATCTGTTCTTTCACTTATTGCTCTCAGAAGAATGATTCAGAAAAAGTTTTTTTATAGTAAAGGAAATCATTCAGAATCAGTTGAAGATGAATTTACAGGAAAAGAAGGTATTGCGATGATGGATTTTGGCAAAGAAAAGAAGGGCAAAGTCGAATTTAAAGGGACCATATGGAATGCTGAAAGTAAATCGGAGATAAAGGAAGGTAAGGCTGTTATTATCATTAAAATAGAAAGTTTAGTTTTACAAGTTAAACCAAAAATAAATAATTAAATGGGAACATCAAGTACCACTTTTATTCTTGTGGGTGTAATCTTTCTTGGATTCATCCTCATCATTTCAATGATAAAGATAGTCCCGCAGAGAACTGCAATAATCGTTGAAAGACTAGGTAAGTACCGGGCAACTTTTACTGCCGGATTTCAGATCCTTATTCCTTTTATTGACAAGGTAAGNNAATATTGCTGTTGAAGTTGATGGAATATTGTACCTGCAGGTTCTGGATCCAGAAAAAGCCTCATATGGTATTGATAACTACAGGTTTGCCTCTATACAGATTGCTCAGACAACCATGAGGAGCGTTATCGGCCGCCTGGAACTTGACAAGACCTTTGAAGAACGTGAAACGATTAATGTTTCCATTGTGGAAGCTGTCGACAAGGCAAGCGAACCATGGGGTGTTAAAGTAACGAGATATGAAGTCAAGAACATTTCACCGCCTCAGAGCATCAGAGATGCAATGGAGAAACAGATGCGTGCTGAAAGGGAAAAACGTGCAATTATAGCTGAATCGGAAGGGACAAAACAGGCTAAAATTAACAATGCGGAAGGCGACAAGCAGGAGTTAATCAAGAAATCAGAGGGCGAGATGCAGAAACGTATAAATGAAGCGGCTGGACGTGCTTCAGAAATTGAGCAGCTTGCGAAGGCCACGGCCAACGGGTTAAGAGCGATATCATCAGCTATATCAGAAGAAAACGGATTAAATGCTGTTAACCTGAGGATTGCTGAACAGTACCTTATGGCATTTGGCAATCTGGCAAAAACCAATAACACATTAATAATCCCATCAAATCTTACTGATATTGCAGGCATTATAGCAACTGCCACTTCAGTGTTCAATGAGACTAAAGACAAAATAAAATAAATATAAATCAAGGTTTTGTTAGAAGAGTTTGAGTCCTGGGACCAAACTCTTTTTATTATCTGTACCTCAGGATAGTTTAGATGCTAAACAATTTCATGCTCTGTCCTTCGTATAATTTCATTCTGCAGGTCTTCGCCAAGATCGTTAAAATAATCACTGTAACCGGCAACCCTGACAATAAGGTCCCTGTATAATTCGGGATGTTTCTGAGCATCCTTGAGTGTTTCAGCATTTACCACATTAAATTGAATATGATGCCCGTCAAGGCTGAAATAGCTGCGGATCAATGCAGTAAGATGATCATAGCTATCTTCATCCTCAAAGAATTGAGGTGAAAATTTTTGATTGAGCAATGTACCTCCGGTACGAAGATGATCAATTTTGGAAGCTGATTTTATTACCGAGGTCGGCCCCTGTCTGTCTACACCCTGAAATGGAGAAATCCCTTCAGAAAGCGGAAGATGAGCCTTTCGTCCATCAGGTGTGGCTCCTAACACACTGCCAAAATATACATGTGATGTAGTCGGCAACATATTAATTCGGTGAACCCCTCCCCTGGAATCAGCTCTGCCATTCACTGCATCATAAAATATTTCAAAAACAACCACTGCATTTTGATCTGCATAGTCATCATCATTCCCATATTTCGGACTGCTAAAGATCATATCATACTGCATCTGTTCAAATCCATCGAAATCGCAGTTCAATGCTTTAATAACCTCATCCCATGTATAATTCTTTTTATCGTAGACATGATATTTTACAGAGGTCAGCATATCAGTTATGCTTCCGAGCCCCACACCCTGAATATAAGTTGTATTATACCTGGCTCCTCCGCTGTTGTAATCTTTTCCGTTGACTATACAATCCTCAACAAGTAAAGAAAGAAAAGGCACAGGCAGGTAATTGGCGAAAGTTTTTTCAATAATGTTATTACCTCTGATCTTGATATCCACGAGATACCTGAGCTGATGTCTGAATGCATCCATCAGATCTTTAAACGATTTATAATCAGAAGCATATCCGGTTTTTAGCCCGACCTGTTCCTGTGTTAAAGTATCATATCCATTGTTAATTGTGAGTTCAAAAACTTTCGGAAGGTTAAAATATCCGGTGAGCCAATAGCTTTCGGTACCAAATGCCCCGGTTTCAACGCAACCCGAGCACCCTCCGTTACGTGCATCGACCAGGCTTTTTCCCTGTCTCAGCAACTCCTGGATGATAGCATCTGTGTTAAAGCAGGATGGCTGACCAAAGCCTGTTCTGATAATATCAAGTGCTTTATGGATAAACTGATCAGGCGTTTTTTTGCTTATCTGAACCATGGAACCAGGNNAGGCAAAAATCTGTATAGGTGTTGCTTTCCTGTGCCGTTACCCCCATTTTTGGAGGCGAAGGGTGATTAATAAATTTCACCCAGAAACAACCAAGCAGTTCAAATAGCTCATCTTTCGTAATTGTACCATTCTCAATCTCTTGCATGTATACGGGAAACAAATGCTGATCAAGTCTTCCGGGATTGAAAGAATCCCATGGGTTTAGCTCCGTAACTACTCCAAGATGAATAAACCAGTAATGTTGAAGCATTTCATGTACTGTCTCAGGTTTATTGGCGGGAACTCTCCTGCAGACTAAAGCCATTTTTTCAAGCTCTTTCCTCCTTTTCTCATCTTTTTCAAGAGAGGCCATCTTTTCAAGTTCGTCGGCATGTCTGCCTGCATACATTATTATTGCGTCGCAGGCAATATTCATTGCTTTAAGTTCTTCCTGTTTTTCAAAAGCAAAAATATCATTGTAAAAATCAAGCAGTGACAGACTATCCTTTATTTCATCTTTAAGCTGAAGAAATCCTGTTCCGAACATTTTATAACCTAGCACAGTATGACCAGGGGCTCTCTGCTCCTGGAACTCGGTAAATACTCCTGATTTATAGGCATTTAACCATTCAGGTGCCATTAATTCCATAATCTTGTCACGGTTGCTTTTGGCTTTCCAGAATGGAATTATTTCATTTTTATAGATTTTTTTAACCTCTTCATCAACCCTGAAAGAGACCTTTTCCCTGGAATTCAATATCTCCAGGTCCTCAAGAGAATGAAGGCTTATCTCCGGATAAGTAGATGTCTGTTTCGGACCGGGACCACGTTCTCCGACAATGAGTTCACCAGCATTAATGCATATCTTTTTGTTCCGCAGCAGATATTCAAAAGCCTTTGCCCGTTTTACAGGAGCAGAAAGCTCCCTCGACTCATCGTTTTTGTAGAATTGTGTTATAAGGAGAGCCCTTTCAGCATTTATAGTTTCAACTGCGTTAAGGCTTTGTTCCCTTAGTCTTCTGACTCTTTCATTCATTTTCATTGTTATCAGTTATTTCTAATTAACTTATTCTATTGTACATACAGCTCCCCTTTTGGGGGGTTTGCGGGTAATCACCCTCCAATCTTCACTCTTACACCATAACCTGAAAAAAATGCTTTCAACTCTTTCATTTTTTGAGTAGAGGGTTCTTCAACATTTCCCATTTTATAAGGTATATTGAACTTTTTATATTTTGAAGATCCTATTTTGTGAAAAGGAAGAAGGTTTATCATTTTCAGATTTTCATGCTTTTCACCCAGGATAAAATTTTTCAACCTGGAGATATGATCAGGATCATCATTAAATCCTGGAACAATCGGAATCCGCACCATGTAATCGTTTCCACTTTCGACGATAAGATTGAAATTGTTCAGAATAAGTTCATTCGGAACACCTGTAAATTCTTTGTGTTTCAGATTATCAAGATGTTTGATATCAAAAAGGAAGAGATCTGTTAACGGAAGGATTTTATTAAAACTCTCTGAGGTTGAGTACCCTGAGGTATCCATCGCGGTATGAAAACCATTTTCTTTGCAAGATTGCATAACTTCCAAAAGAAAATCGAACTGAATCATTGGCTCACCTCCTGAAAAAGTGACTCCTCCTTTTGACTGATTAATGAAGATTCTTTCTTTTTCGAGAATTGCCAGTATATCTTTAGTATCATAAAATTTACCTACTATCTCTTTTTTCCGAAACTCCTTCTCTCCTATCCTGTCTATCTGTTCAACAGTAGAAGGTTCATAAGATCTGCCTTCCGGGTTATGACACCACCAACACGAAAGCGGGCATCCTTTCATGAAAAAAGTAACCCTGATACCGGGACCGTCGTGGATTGCATAACGCTTAACGCTGAAAATTATACCTTTCATTAAAAATAGGTTTGAGATTGAATTTAGAAAAAAAATGGAAGTAATCCAGTATATCGGAAAGATATAGTGAATCAGAAACTGTAAAACATTAAGCATTCATAAAGTCTGCGTCCAAGACGGCGCATCATGAAACGATATTTCAGCTTTGCAATCATAATGATTCAATAATGGCCGCAAGGTAGATATTTTTTTATTTAATCTTCTACTGATTGCTTGGAACTGAAAGCAAATTATGAATAAAAGGAATTAAGAAATTATCCAGGCTGTCGCCAGGCATATTTAGCAGCAAGCTAATAAGTGGTTTTCAGGAAAGTCTGTGTGCCAATGAATATGAAAAACAAGAACTAGTTTAACGAAATTCCTAAAAAGGTTTATCTTTACATCGACTGACCGTTTATCGAAAATTATGATATTTAGGAAATTACTGCTTCTGGCTTTTTTACTTCTGTCAGCTTCCTGTCCGAATCTTTTTAGCCAGAATCCAACTGCGGTTAAAGGTGTAATTGACCTCAGACATGTCGCTAATAAAGATAAGTTCTATATCAGCCTGAACGGTGAATGGGAATTCTACTGGAAGAAAATGCTATATCCACGTGATTTTAAAGGACAAATTCTTCCTGAACCGGATGTTTACGGGAGAGTACCCTCCTATTGGACTGATTATTCCGGAACAGGTTTCAAAACGGGGAAATATGGCTATGCAACTTATCGTCTGACAATTTTACTGCCTGAAAAATTCAGACTTCCGCTCGGTTTTGATGTTCCTGTATTTGATTCGTCTTTCGATCTGTGGGTTAATGATTCATTATTGACATCGAATGGTCAGACAGGAAAATCTGAAGAAGAGACCAGACCAGAATATTCGCCGGGTTTTCATAGATATTCTCCATTTAATGATACTCTAAGCATTGTAATTAATGTCTCTAACTATCAGCACAGACGAGGTGGTTTTTGGGTTCCTATGAAACTGGGAACATTTTCAGAAGTCAGAAACAGGAAGGCTAATACATGGGCCGGAGACTATGCAACTGTGAGTCTCCTGTTTGGTTTTGCCCTGTTCTTTATAATATTCTTCATTCTCTATCCAAAAGACAGGATAATGGCATTTTTCAGTATGGCTTTATTTGGACTTGCGCTCAGACCTCTCTTCACCTCACAATACTTAATTTATGATTTCTTTACTGTTGGATGGCAATGGACTATAAGGCTCGAGTATTTTAGTTTATTCACTATTATGATCGGATTTGCCTGGTTTGCAAATGGACTTTATCCTTCCAAACTGATAAGATATGTCGCTTACATCATTACATCTGTATTCATAGCAGCAACAATAACAACCTTATTGTTCCCCGTAAAAATATTCAGCTATTCGGCTCTGGCATATTACCCTTCAGTAATTGCAATTATATTCTATTTGCTGATATCCAGTTTTTCAGGGATGCTGAAACGAAGAGCAATAGACACAGTCTATTTTGCAGCTTTTATTTTATTTACTATCGGAGCTGTACATGACAGTCAGGTCTCACTTGGGAAATCCCATAGCCCTGTGGGATATGTGATGTCTTTTGTCGTAGTAATATTTATTTTTATTCAGGCAGTCCTTCTTCTCTATAAATGGGTCATGACATTCTATGAAAAAGAAAAACTGCATAATGAACTCGAATTCATGAACAAGAATCTCGAGAAGCTGGTTAATGAAAGGACTATAGCTTTAAAAACAAGGAATGAAGAGATAGAAAAACAGAATAGCAGAATAGCTCTTCAGAATAAACAATTATCTGAAACGCTTCAGCTTAAAAATAAAATATTTTCTGTTATTGCCCATGACCTCCGAAGTCCGGTTGTAAATATTCTTTATATGCTGAATCTGCTGAAGGAGGATGAATACAAAGCAAAATATGACACTTTCGCAAACTCAAGTATCCAGTATGCCCAACTTGTCATTAACCTCCTGGAAAACATGCTGGTATGGGGTCGGGGGCAGGAAGAAAAAATTAAGTATTCTCCTGAAAAACATGACCTGGCTAATATAATTCTCACCAATCTGAGTATTTTAAAAGAAACCTCTGATCGCAAGGATATCTCTGTCAATTTTACACAGATCGGCTCTTCATTTGCATATTTTGATAAAGATCTCATGGATATTGTCATCCGGAATCTTTTATCAAATGCTGTGAAGTACACTTACCGTGGAGGTAGAGTCAGTATCCTGGTAAAAGACAGGTCAAAAGACGGGGAGGGAGTTTTGATAAAGATCTGTGATAATGGTGTCGGTATGCCTGATGAAAAACATAAAAAACTTTTCACATTTAACGAAATTGAGAGTACTCCCGGTACTGAAAATGAAAAAGGAACTGGACTCGGTTTAAAACTTTGCCAGGAGCTTATTATGATCAATATGGGAACTATTTCTGTTGAAAGTAAAGAGGGTGAAGGAACCTGTTTCATGATTGTCCTTCCTGAAGATAAACCTGCAGCTGCCGGGAAAGAAGAATTATCCCAATCTGATCAATAAAAATGGGTGCTGAAATTTTGCAGCATCCATTAAAACATCGTGTGTTATTTGTAATTAAGGTATTCTTTAAGGGCCTCCACATAAGCCTTAAATTTTTCCTTACCCAGTTTAGTCATAATGCAAAGGGTTTGCGGATAATTTCCCCTGAAAGATTTTTTGATTTCAATATAACCGGCATCTTTCAGTTTATTTAGTTGAACGCTTAGATTCCCGGCTGTAGCACCAGTCTGCGCCTGAAGCCAGGTAAATTCAGCCTCTTCTGCAGTCATAAGAGCTGACACAATAGCAAGCCTTAGCTGCGAATGCAATAACGGGTCAAGTTCTTTGAGCATAACTAACTATTTTTTCATTCTCAAAAGGTATCCCGGAACCAGGTATCCGCAGATTAATGCAATTGCAGTGACCGAACTTCTTAAGTAATCGGTCTGCACGTGGACAGCCAGAATGGCAAACAATATAAACAACAGACCACCTGTAATCAACGGTTTGAAACGTATCATTACTCCTGTAATTACAGTTGGGATTGAGATAGCTGCAAGAATGTATGGTTCAGGCGATTCATGACGTACCAGCGTAATGTAAACCAGCAGGATTATTATACATCCTGAAATTATCCAAAGATATGAGATTACCTTTCCAAAGAAAGTTTTATATCCCCTTTTCACATATTGCTTCTTGATATAAAAAAATTGTATTATCCATCCGATTATTACAAGTCCGGACCAGTTTAGCCCACTTAGCAAACTGACATTTCCCCATTCATTCATTCTGCCCGCATTCCACAGGATAAAAGATTCGACAAGAGCTGCAATAGCAATTAACCATCCCCATAAGAGGAAGAAAAAACTATCGGTCTTTAAATTGTTTCTGGCATTTGAGATCACCTCACCTATCAGATTCAGACTCTCCTCAGGAGTCATTTGTTTTTCATGATTTTCCATTTTCTCAGTTTTATTAATTAAATCTATTGCAAATATAGACTACTTTATAATATAAACCTAATAAATTTGAAAATATTTTCAGAAATAATATCTTCTATGTTTTTTTTAGAATCATTATCTGACTTAACATATTTATTAAGAAGCTATTAAATTACTGACAATTGATACAGTATATCAATCAAAAATTAAGTCTGACAGACCTTTTCTGTCAAGTATTTTAATATTCTTTCTCTTTGCGATGATAAATCCCTCCTCCTCCATCTCACCAAGTGTTCTTGCAACTGAAGGTCTTGCAACGCCAAAATAATCAGACAGATCATTCTGCGTCATATCGAATGTCACTGATATTCTGTCCTTTCCGGCTTTCTGAAGAATATATTGTGCCAATTTTACTTTTATAGTCTTGAAATTCAGAAATTTAATTTTTTCTGAGAGAAACTGCGACCGGTTTGAGATCATATCCAGGAAATTCACCAGGATTTTAACTTCCGTCTTCAGCAGTTTAAGGAACTCCGGCTTATCAATTATGAGTAATTCAGTGTCACTTATTGTAATTACATTAACCGGGAATTTGTTCTTGTTTCCAAATATAAAAGCAGAAGCCAGTGCACCAGGTGCCGGAATATCTTCAATTTTGATGACCCTCCCGGCAAAATCCACCATTTCACCTTTAACGACACCGTTTAAAATAACCATCAGTGAATTAACTGGTTCCCCGTTTTGTGCAATCATTGAACCAGCTTTATAGTTCCTTACATGATATTTTACCGATAATAAAAATCTCTCTATCTCTTCAGGAGTAAATCCTCTAAAAAGCGGTGCTTGTGATAAAACTGAATAGTTCATTGTTTTTTTACAAAACTAGCACATTGTAACAAATGTTACAATTCAGTATGATTTATAATATCATTTTTGTATCAGAAACATGTTAAAATGAATTGAAATGAAAAGAGATATTTTAAAAATAGATGATGAATTATGCAATGGATGCGGTCTTTGCGTTCCCAATTGCCATGAAGGCGCCTTACAGGTAATCGACGGCAAAGTAAGGCTTGTAAGTGAGCTAATGTGCGATGGTCTTGGAGCCTGTATAGGTCATTGCCCTGAAGGAGCCATAACGATCGAAAAGCGTGAAACTGAGCCTTATAGTGAGGTCAGGGTAATGGAGCAGATGAAGGGAAGCTGTCCTGGTTCCCATGCAATGATTATTGAGAGAGCCAGGGATCCTGAAAATATAACTGAAAATGCAAAATCAGAGTTGGGTCAATGGCCGGTACAGATGCACCTGATAAATACAAACGCAACTTACTTCAAAAATTCCGATCTTCTTTTAGCTGCGGATTGTGTGGCATACAGCGTTGGCGGATTTCATAGTAAATATCTGAAAGGCAAATCATTGGCTATTGCATGTCCTAAACTTGATCATGGAACAGAAATCTATGTTGAAAAACTTAAGGCTCTCATCGATGTCGCAATGATCAATACCTTAACTGTAATGATAATGGAAGTTCCATGCTGTAGCGGATTATTGCAGATGGTCAAATCTGCTGCTTTATCTGCCTCAAGAAAAGTTCCGGTAAAACTTATGATCGCGGGTATTACCGGTGATATCCTGAGGGAAGAATGGGTTTAGGAAAACGGGGCAGAACGTAATGACGTAAAGGAGTAAAGGGGTAATGGCATAACGGTGTAAAGGCGTAATAGCGTAATGCTGTAATGCCGATGAGCCGTTGAACCGTTGTGCCCCGCCCGAACGACTGACGTCGTTCAGTCGGGCGGGCGTTGAGCCGTTAAACCTAACAATATGACATATATCATTTTTTAACCTATTTAAATTGATTCTAAACTGATAAAACCCTATTTTTGGGCAAAAAATAAATGTTTTCTGCAGATTATTTTATCTGTACTTTTCTAAATTAACGTTCCCGGTATGGCTCTTAAACCTTCTTCTAATTTTTCTGACCTGAACCTCTTTCTTGGTTTTGATATTGGATCAGTTTCGTTGAATACTGTCCTGATGGATGAAAATCATAATATTCTCGAAAATTATTATGATTATGTCTATGGAAAACCATTCAATGTATTGAAAGAGAGGCTGAATTCAATTCTGAAAAATCATTCTCAGGAATCAATAAAAGGAATCGCCATCACCGGGACAGGAGGAAAATTGGCCACCAGCCTTATTGGTGGAACATTTGTAAATGAGATAATAGCTCAGGCAACGTCAACAGGAAGGTTATATCCTGATGCTCAAACAGTTATTGAGATTGGTGGGGAAGATTCCAAACTGATTATCCTCGAAAAGGATCCTATAAAAGGCCATTCCAGGCTTGTAGATTTTGAGATGAACAGCATATGTGCAGCGGGCACCGGCTCTTTTCTCGACCAGCAGGCAAGGAGAATAGGCGTTCCGATTGAAAACGAATTCGGACAAATGTCACTGAAATCAGTCGATCCTCCGAGGATTGCCGGACGCTGCAGTGTCTTTGCCAAAAGTGATATGATCCATCATCAGCAGATAGCTACACCTCTCCATGATATTGTGGCCGGATTATGTTTTGCTCTTGCCAGGAACTTCCGAAGCAATGTTGCAAGAAGCAAGGAGATAAAGAAACCTGTGGTGTTTTCAGGTGGAGTTGCTGCAAATACAGGGATGGTAAGAGCATTTAGGGAAGTTCTTGATCTAAATGATAATGAGCTAATTATACCTCAATACCATGCATCAATGGGTGCCATCGGAGCTGTAATGTATGCCCATTCCAATGACCTCGAAATGAATCATTTTGCAGGGCTCAGTAAATTGGATGATTACCTGTCAGCAGATTCCACAATGTTCCTCAGTTTGCCAAAACTTATGGAATCAAGTGCTGAATATAAGAAAGATGTTCATCCCATTATTAAGGGAAATGAAAAGACCAGGGTTTATCTTGGCCTCGATATCGGATCACTGAGTACTAATGTGGTCCTTATTGATGAAGAGCACAGGGTCATCTCACGCAGGTATCTTCCTACTGCTGGGAAACCGCTTGAAGCAATTCAGAAGGGCATGACTGAGATTTATGATGAGGTTGGTGAGGATGTTGAGGTTATCGGAGCCGGAACAACAGGATCCGGGCGCTATCTTACCGGCGATTTTATCGGGGCCGATACCATCCAGAATGAGATCACTGCCCAGGCGACTGCTGCAATAGATTATGATCCCACAGTTGATACAATATTTGAGATTGGTGGACAGGACTCAAAATATATCAGCATCGAAAATGGTGTTGTCGTAGACTTTGAAATGAACAAGGTATGTGCCGCAGGTACGGGATCCTTTCTCGAGGAACAGGCTGAAAAACTTAATATTAACATAGTTGATGAATTTGGATCAATGGCTCTTGGGTCGGATTGTCCGGTCAAACTTGGGGACAGGTGTACGGTATTCATGGAATCTGACCTCAATTCATTCATGCAAAAAGGGGCAAGAAATGAAAACCTTGTTGGTGGTCTTGCCTATTCTATCGTTTATAATTATTTGCAGAAGGTGGTAGCTGACCGCAAAGTAGGCAATAAGATTTTCTTTCAGGGTGGAGTAACTAACAATAAAGCTGTTGTTGCTGCTTTTGAACAGGTTCTTGGGAAAAAGATAATTATTCCTCCGCATTTTGATGTCACCGGAGCAATCGGCGCCGCGATTCTTGCTAAAAGATCAATGGCAAAAGGACAAATCACAAGGTTTAAAGGATTTGGCGTCCGGAATGTTGGCTATGATATTACCAGGTTCGTTTGCCAGGAATGCAC
>PMEC01000072.1:2363-4512 GCA_003155705.1 Bacteroidales bacterium | reverse complement strand
ACAGTGCCGCTTATACCGCCCTGGCTAAGTTTCATTCTGTTAATTACCTTGTTAGATCTGTTAAGAAAGAGAATCCAGAACTCTTCATGCGGCAGATCAGACAGTGTGGGACTGAAAAGGTCGAACACATCCTTTGAGCATTTAATCTGGGGTATTTCGGGAACTTCAGCAAGCTTACGCCTCCTTCCCAGCTCCAGTGCAGCAGCAATTGTAACAGCCCGTGCTAACCCGATACCATGAAGTTTTGTGAGATCTGAGATGGTAAGCTTTCCGAGGCTGTTTAGGTTATTGTTTGCCAGCAAAAGAAGTTCTCTTCCAAGATCAACAGCCGATTTTTCTTTTGTACCTGATGAAATAAGAATCGCGAGCAACTCTGCGTCGCTCAGGCTGTTTGTGCCTTTTTGAATAAGTTTTTCTCTGGGTCTGTCCTCAATAGCCCAGTCGGTGATTTTAATTGACATGCAGCGAAGAATCAATATTTATAACGCAAGTTAAATAAAAATCACGAAAATAAAAAAGACTGTCTCAAAAGTATTGATTTACTCCCTAGCCCCCCAAGGTGGGAATTATAACTATTTGTAAATCAAAAGTTCCGCAAAGCGGAATTTAGGGGTAAAAACAAAAAAAAAGAGGGCTTTTGAGCCACCCTCCCTATTTATTATTTAGTACTGAAAGTTTAAAGCTTGCTCACATGATCAGCAAGAGATGACTTCAGGTTGGAAGCCTTTTTCTTGTGAATAATATTCTTTTTGGAAAGTCTGTCAAGCATTGATTCCACTTTAGGGCGCATCTCTTCCGCCACTTTTTTGTCTGTTGTCCCGCGAAACTCTTTTAACGAGTTACGCATTGTTTTAGCGTAATACTTATTATTTTCTTTTCTTACATCGATCTGCCTGATCCTTTTTTCCGATGACTTATNNAGACGAATGGACCATGCAAAGAACTCTTAAAATGCGGATGCAAAGAAAACATGTTTTTTCCGATCTGCAAAATATTTTACTTTAAATTGTTGAGAATCTTGTTATCTGACTATTTGCTTATCCGGCGGATCTTTCGGAATCAGAAAACATACCTGGCTGACAGACCTATATTAATTCCACCCCATCCAAAGAACCCGATAAGATTGACACTCGGGAGAGCATCAAGTGAAAGATTCAGAGGTATTTTATCAAATGTATATTCCATACCAAGACCGCCATCAACACCTAAAACTGCTCCCCCTGTAAAATTTTTATCTGTGATGTACTTATTCGCCCCGGCATCCCAGAAACCGGCATGAGCGCCAATACCCCAGTACCAGTTCAATGCAGGATATTTCCCTGTCCAATGCACATTCTCAAATAATCCTGTTGCTACAAATCCATTGAAACTACTTCCCAATATACCTTCCACTGCATTATAGTCATTCATAAAATGCTTTATCGTAATACCATAATAAGGGTACCCGATTCTGAGTCCAAGACTGGTTTTATATTCCTGAGCATTTAAAGAAGTTCCCAGGGGAATTATTAATAAGATTATAAGAAGTGATTTTTTCATAATGGACTGCAATTACTTTTGACATTTCAGAGCGCCAAATTACTCATTTAAAGAGAGATTTTCAAAGAAGAAGTTGCACAAATCTTCAGTGAAGAAGGCAATCTTATTCCTATTTGTCTTTCAAAAGGTCTTCCGAGAGTGAAAAAAAGTCTATTCCGTCAAAGTCACCAGAACTCATAAGCAGAAAGACAGGATTAACAAATTTGGTTCTCTGTAACCGGGAGAAAAGTTCGCCTGAATTGTTATAAACCATTATCTCTTTATTTCCGAAAGCTTCTTTTACATTTTCAACTGACAAAGGAGGCAGCTTTTTAAGTTCAATGGCATGTGGATTGAAATAGACAAATGCTGATGATGCTTTATCGAGGGTTCCCCAGTATTGCGGAAGAAAATCAATGTTGAGGCTCGAAAATGTATGCAGCTCCAAGACAGCAACTATTATCCTGCCGGGATATCTTTCAGCTATCGCCTCCACAGTAGCTCTGACCTTCGACGGAGCATGAGCAAAATCGAGATAAACAACCCCGTTTTCATTTTCTTTAATCTTCTGCAGTCTTTTTGATGTACCTTCAAATGAAGATATTGCCGAATAGAAATCATCCTCGCTTAT
>PMEC01000072.1:767-2294 GCA_003155705.1 Bacteroidales bacterium | reverse complement strand
AAAATCTTAAACTGTTCGAAATAGTTTTCATAGGTCGGAAAGACATTCATATGGTCCCATGCAATTCCGTTTATGATTGCAATATCAGGATTATAGAGATGAAATTTAGGTCTCCTGTCAATAGGTGAAGTAAGGTATTCATCACCCTCAAGAACAGCTACATCCGAGTCATCCGACAGACCCACCATTGTCTCATAACCGTCGATAGTTGAACCAACCATGTAATCAAATTTTCTTCCGCAGTGTTTCATTACATGCATTATCATGGCTGTTGTTGTTGTCTTGCCATGGCTTCCGGCGACTACAATCCGTCTCTTGTTCTTTGTCTGGTCATAAATATATTCCGGGAAAGACATGATCCTGAGACCCAACTCTTTTGCTCTTAATAGTTCGGGATTATCGGACCTGGCATGCATCCCGAGTATAATGGTATCGAGGTTTGATGTAATACTTTCAGGGAACCAACCATCTTTCAGAGGCAGCAGACCGTATGATGCCAGTCTTGACTTTGACGGCTCAAATATCTCATCATCTGAACCGGTAATTATGTATCCTTTTTTATGAAGAGCAATTGCCAGGTTGTGCATTACAGCTCCACCAATGGCTATAAAATGTACTTTCATATTATACATCACAGATATGGATACATTTTCTTAATGATTCGAGTTTATCTTTTTGCGAGGGTACAAATTCCTGGCCGATAAAACCCTTATAACCGGTTTTCACGATGGCATTCATTATTGCCGGATAGTAAAGCTCCTGAGTTTCATCAAGTTCATGCCTGCCGGGAACACCTCCCGTGTGAAAGTGCCCAATATATTGACTATATTTTTTTATTGTGTCGATAATATTTCCTTCCATTATCTGCATATGGTAAATATCATAAAGAAGCTTAAATCTCTCAGATCCAACCATTTCGCAAAGAGCTGATCCCCAGGTTGTTTTATCGCACTGATAATCTTTATGTCCATAACTGTTAAGAAGCTCCATTATAATTGTCACACCATACTTTTCAGCTGTTGGCATCAGCTTTCGAAGTCCTTTGGCACAATTAATCAATCCTTCATTATCATTCTGTCCTTCACGGTTGCCCGAAAAACATATGAGGTTTGGAATGCCGGTCTCAGCTGCTTTAGGTATCATTGTTTCAAAATCACCAATCAGTTTTTCATGATTTTCTATGTGGTTAAATCCCTTGGGAATACCCCAATCCGTTGCATAACCAACTGCACATTTAAGTCCGGCCTTTGTAACTGTTCCCCAGTCTTTTTCATACAGCAATTCAATAGATTCAATACCGATTTCTTTACAGGCTTTTGCAAAATCTTCAAGAGGAATATCATCATAGCACCATCTGCTAACTGAATGGTGGATATTTCCTTTAAGAGGGACAGTGTCTTTCCCGGCATCACTGATTACACTGTTCAATGGGCCTGTTGCAGTCACTACTGCTGCCCCGGCTAAACTTCCAATCAAATCTCTTCTGTTCATGTTTTACAAATTAGAAAAATGCAAATTATTTTATTA
>PMEC01000072.1:0-698 GCA_003155705.1 Bacteroidales bacterium | reverse complement strand
TTTCAAAATATACTTTCCCCATAATCCATCGCTTTCTGTCAAATAATGATTTTTTCGAATTTAAATTTCATCATTTTTTTGTTTGTTTTTTCGACTTCTGTATTCGGACTTCGGACTTCCAACCAAAATATTTTTAGCACTCACAAGCTATAAAAAGTCAAAAAATTATTTCAAAACCTTTATAACATTATGTCCTGAATTTAAATTTATCACATTGGCTATGGGTCTAATAATTTTGTCGTTCAGATGAACTGTAAAGATGCTACTTTGCAATAGTACAAATTCTCCACTCATCCCGTCAGGCAGCTCAATTGAATAATCTTCCTGCTTGTCGGATACCTTTCTGTAAACACCATTTATTGCTCCTTTTATTGTAGGAACTTTAATTGTACTTGATGATAATTTACTGAGTTGTGGTCTGATAATGACTTCTGAGTATCCCGGTTTTGAAGGTGTAATTCCCCAGAGCCCTCTTGGGATGATGTTTGCCGGTGCCGAGCCCCAGGCATGGTTCCAGTCGGAATTGGGCTTGAATTTCATGTCCCAGGCTTCGAGTGTTATTGTCGATCCAGACCTGATCATGTTCCACCAGCTCCGGTCCGATGTAGATGTCAGCAGGTTAAAAGCATAATCAGCTTCACCGGCTTTGTATAATCCTTCAAGTAAAAACTGTGCTCCATAGACACTGCATGCCATAC
>PMEC01000103.1 GCA_003155705.1 Bacteroidales bacterium | reverse complement strand
GCGGTTCTGTAATGAGTTGTTGCAAGGTCATCACTCAATATTTGCAGTGCATACATCAGGTAATCAAGATATTGTATCTCCGCGATCGGCCTCATTCCTCTTAATGCAAGTCCTATCCCCTGTCCCAGTATGGTGGCTTCCCTGATTCCTGTATCAGTTATCCGCAGTTCGCCATATTTCTTCTGTAATCCTTCAAGGGACTGATTTACACCACCTATATGTCCGAGATCTTCTCCAAAAGTAACCAGCAATGGATATTTTTTGAAGAGCTTATCGTAATTGTCCCTCAGAATCTGCCGGCCCGGAACTTCCGGCGAGGTATCTGAATAAACCGGGGCTATCGGTTTTACATTCATTACCGACGTAGGAGTTTCGTTATACAGAAAAGAATCATAGCTGATATGTGCATCTTCATAATTACGCGTCAGCCATCCCTGCATTTCCTGTTTCAAACTATCAGATTTCAGACAGCTGCCACAAACATTTCTTAGTATCTTCCTGGCAGCTACAAAGTTATCTTTCCTTATTGGTGCGAGCACAAGCTTAAGATCATCATTTATCTTATCAACTGCCTCTTCCTTAACCTCTTCAATACATTTACATTTACGGTCGTCAATTATTTTTACGAGAGCATCACGTTCTACTCTGATAGGTTTCTGGAACATCTCCCATCCTATCTTTCTTGCCTCTTTTGCCTCTTCCTCAGCATCAGCTGCAAGCTTGTCAAGCTCATCAGCAACAGCTATCCTGCTTGAAATGATCCATTCTCTCATTTTCATTATCGGGTCAGTTTCCTCCTCCCACTTCAACCGCTCTTCGCTTTTATATCTTTCATGGGAACCCGAAGTTGAATGCCCCTGAGGTTGTGTAACCTCTTCAATATGAAACAGTACCGGAGTATGCTCACTCCGACAGATTGTGATGCCTTCCTCATAAAGCTTTACAAGCCCGGGATAGTCCCATCCTTTACCTTTATATATTACGTAACCGGGATTTTTTTCATCCCTTTCAAATCCTTTTAAAACTTCAGAAATACTACCTTTTGTAGTCTGATACTTCTTTGGAACGGATATACCATAACCATCGTCATAAACTGATATAGCCATTGGGATCTGAAGAACACCGGCAGCATTAATTGATTCCCAGAAATGTCCTTCCGAGGTACTTGCGTCACCGATCGAACCGAAAGCCACCTCATTTCCTTTTAATGAAAGATTGGTGAATTTATGGAGTTCTTTATTTTGTCTGAAAAGTTTTGAAGCATAGGCCAGCCCAACCAGTCTTGGCATCTGACCTGCTGTTGGGGAGATATCTGAAGATGAATTTTTTTGTTTTGTAAGGTCACGGAAAGTACCATCCGGATTAATATTAGGTGTCGAAAAATGGTTATTAAACACACGACCGCCACTAGCAGGGTTAATCTCCCTGTCGGTATTCCCGTAAAGCTGATGAAAGAATTCAACTGNNCCTGAAAGCACTTCTCTCCTTCCAATATAACTGAGATTCCTGCTTAAGTTAGCCAGCCTGAAGTCAGCCAATATTTCCTCTTTTTTAAGTTTGTGGTTAGTTGAATCAGTGTTATTTTTCATTCCGTTATATTTTGAAATAGACTCAGTTTCAATAAACAATAAACAAAATAAGGTTGCCGTTGTTTAAAATGTTATTCAAAATGCCAAACGTTTTGAATACAAAATTTTCTTCCTCCCCGGAATTTGCCAAATAAAGTTACACAATATCTTCAAGAATCTAATTTGAAATATTTTCATCAATATTTTTTTTAAGATTCGCAGTGATCCAGGTTTTGAAATTCCCTTCATCATCAGAATAAATAAGGTAAGCTTCAAGGTTTGCATTTTTATTAAGGAATTCTATAGACCTATCCTTACCCATAACCATACAGGCAGTAGCTAAACCGTCGGCGGTTGCACAATCATCAGCAATTATTGTTGCACTTAACAATGTATTATGTGCCGGATAACCGGTTTTGGGGTCGATTTCATGAGAATATTTAATCCCATCCTCAATATAAAACTTCCTGTAGTTTCCTGAAGTTGACAATGATTTATCCTTTATTTTGATAATTGCCTGAAGATTGCTCCCGGGAACCATATTGTTATCTACGGGCTTATCAATGCCAATTTTCCAGTAGTCGCCACCTTTATTACCTTTTGCCCGTACTTCTCCGCCTATCTCGACTATGTAATTTTTTATTCCCAGACCCTCGAAGTAACGACCAACAATATCCGAAGAATAACCCTGGGCTATAGCATTAAAATCAAGATAGATACCGGGATCAGATTTTATCAGATGACCTTCCTTTAATTTGACCTTCTCAAAACCTACAAGCTTTAACAAACTATCCAGTTTTGATTTATCGAAGTTTTTATGAGCGTCGGGTCCAAAACCCCAGGCCTTTACAAGCGGACCTACTGTAATATCGAAAGCCCCGTCAGACATTTTTGAAATTTCCCGGGACTTATTAAACACTTCTGTAAAAAACGTATCAGCCATCACATCTTCATTGCGGTTTATCTTTGAAACGATCGAGGAGTCATTATAAATTGACAAGGACATGTCAAAATTGTGAAGTATCTTTTCAACCACTTCTTTTAATTCTTTCGGCTTGAACTTCACAGGATCTTCATAAACAATACTATAGGTTGATCCCTGAGTCATTCCGCTGATTCTGCCAAATTCAACTTTCTTTTGCCTGCAACCGTAAGTAATAACTCCGGGAATCAGAAGAAACAGTAAAACTTTATAATTCATAATTTCAGATTATTGTGATCCAAAGTTACAATTATTGATCAATCCTGACGAGAAAAATAGTTTATCAACGCAGCATATCCAATCCTGAAAAGTCAAATACATAAATTATTAAATGTAAATTTTACATTTATTAATATCACCGGGGCATAGTTATTGCAGTGTGATCCTATAGTTGTATTTTTATTGCCTTAATAATTTTTAAGTTCACATGATGCAGAAACTGTTCATCACTCTTTCCCTTGGTATCTGTATTTCTGCTGCAAATGCATCAGATAAGGATTCATTGCTATACACTAATCACATTTTCACCGACAGGATAAAAACAGTAGAATTATTCAAAGAGGGTTGGAATCTTTCATATCCGGTTATGAAACTGAAAAGCAGTGACAAGCTTCTTCTCCAGTTTGATCTGATGGGAAATGAAGTTGAAACATTTTACTATTCATTTATCCATTGTGACAAAGACTGGAAAAGGTCGCGGATTTCTTCAAACGACTTTCTTGAAGGCTTTCCAGAGAATCAGATTGAAGAATATAAACCTTCTTTTAACACTACAGTGAGTTATTATCATTATAAATTAAACTTCCCAAACAACAGAATCGATATTAAGCTTTCAGGAAATTATATTCTGATTGTCTATCCGACAGGTGAGCCGGATAAACCTGTGCTTACCAGACGTTTCATGGTAACTGAGGATGTGGCAGGTATAAGTGCAACAGCGCAAAGACCGCAGATGACCGATAGTTATAACACCGGTCAGCAGGTTAATTTTATTGTAAATTTCAGGGGAATGAATATTGTTGATCCATATCATGATATCTCCTCCTTCATCCTTCAGAATGGTGAATGGATAAATGCAAAAAGGGACCTCTCACCAGATTTTATCGGTAATAATGAAGTGAAATATAATTCATTATCTGATAAAAACATTTTCCCCGGGGGTAATGAATTCAGGTATTTCGATATCAAGAGCATCAGGTACCAGTCAGAGTATATCCGCAAAATAGATTTTACCGGGAACAATTATCATGTGTTTCTTTTCCCATCTGAAAACCGGGAGTTCAAACCATATTTTTACTGGCAGGATTTTAACGGTAAATATTATGTCGCTGTTCAGGAGGGGCGTGATATGGAAACCGAGGCAGATTATTTATGGGTATACTTCACACTTTCCTCAAAATATAAAGTTACCGGTGGAAATATGTACGTGACCGGAGCATTGAGCGACTGGTCTTTTGATGGCAGCAATCTGATGAATTATGATACTGAAAAGGCTGAATATCAATGTTCTATGTTATTAAAGCAAGGCTGGTACAACTACGAATACCTCTTTTTAAAAAACGGTGAAAGAACCGCAGAACCATCGGTTTTTGAAGGGAATCATTACGAGACAGAAAATGACTATCTTATATTGGTTTATTACCGGAATCCGGTGGATCGCTACGACAGGATAATCGGATCCCTTATAGTTAACAGTGCAAGGAAAAGTCAGAACTAGTTATTATTGTGATTGTCAATACCATATAGCATATGCAATGTATGTAAGAGCGTTTTAAGAATCTCTGTCATATATTCATTTACAGCTCTTACAGATCCTGGCAGGGTGTAAATAAGAGTATTCCCCATCAATCCAGCTACTCCCCTGCTCAGAAGCGCACCTGGTTTTACGGCACCGTACTTCACCCTGATATATTCCATTATCCCCGGTATCTGCTTTGTAAGCAGTGGAGTTATGGTTTCCACAGTAATATCTCTCGGGCCAATACCCGTTCCTCCTGTTGTAAAAATAATGTCGAATCCAGCTCCTGAATCAATGATAATTTCTTTAAGTTCATCCTCATCATCAGGTATAAGAATTTCATTTACAGAGCATTTGATACTAAGNNCGCTGAGATTCTCATAGTCACCCCTGGATGCCCTGTCACTAAGCGTAATTACCAGTACTTCAATTTCTTCCGGAAACTTCATTTATATTTTCTAATAAGTTCTTTTCAATGATAACCATATTCTTATTAAACTGAAACNNCCGGTTAGATTTGTCTTACACTTACTTTTTCTCCTTTTTTTACAATTTTCGTCCCTGCACTTACTGCAAATATCCCATCTGCATAAGGAAGGGCTGAGATATGGGCCGAACCATGAAATTCAACCGGTAAAACCTCCATATTTTCAGTAATCTTGACCGGGATCCATCCCATCCTGACCGGAGATTTTCTTTCAAAAGTTACACCCATTGGCAGCTTTTGTTCATTGGGTTTCCAGTTGTGTCCCATCATCTTATTAATTAATGGTCTCACCAGTGTTTCGAATTGAATAAAAGAAGAAACCGGGTTTCCTGGAAGACCAAATACAACTGCTTTTGAATGAACTCCGAAAGTTGTTGGTTTTCCGGGCTGAACATTTACCTGATCAAAAAGTATTTTTACACCCGCCTTTTCCATAACCGACGGTACAAAATCAAAATCTCCCATAGAAACTCCACCTGTCAGTATAACTATATCACTCTCATTAATCGCCTTTTGCAATATTTCCAAAGTGACATCTTCAATATCCGGAGCTATGCCAAAATATTTACCGGTTCCCCCTGCTCTGCTTACCTGAGCAAGCAGCTGATATGCGTTGCTGTTTCTGATTTTCGAGACGTTGGGGATTACCGGGGGTTCAACAAGTTCATCACCGGTACTGATTATCCCTATAGCAGGCATCTTTTTTACTCGAACCTGTGTATGTCCAACTGATGCCATAACTGCAATATCCTGGGGTTTAATAAATATGCCAGGCTGAAGAACCACATCACCGGATCTGACATCTTCCCCCTTAAATGAAATATTTATTTTATTGCCTTTACCAAAGTATCTTATCTTGCCTGATGAGAGAACTTCAGTATTTTCAACCATGATGACAATATCACAGCTGTCTGGAACAATTGCTCCGGTCATGATTTTTGAACACTGATCTTCATCAACGGGCTTTAGTGGGACCTGCCCAGCCGCGATAACTTCAATAATTTCCATTTCATTATTCAAATTTTTTCTATGACATGCAAATCCATCTACAGCCGAACGGTTGAACGGGGGCATTTCCATATCACTTATAACCTCCTCATCAAGGATCCTTCCTGCAGAATTGGAAAAGGGAATAACCTCAGTTTCAGTTTCAAAAGCTGAATCCATTACAATTTTCAGAGCTTCTTCAAATGAGATCATATCAGGTTTATTTAAGCTAAACAAATGTAAATCTTTTGAATATCCTTTTCGTAACAGGAACAGAAATAATAGCGCAAATTATCTTGAATACTCTATTTTTTTCCGGCAATCTCGAGAATCTTATTGATTGTATTCCAGTTCCTTCCGGTCCCTTTGATTTTCATTTTATTTTCAAAAAAGTTGGTGTACAACTTGGTTCTTCCGAAGCCATCTGGACAATAGATGAATATCTCACTTCCGATAATTTTAAATTTATCCGGAGGATAGTCTATTTTTATAACTTTTTGAATCTGAGCTTCTGACGGATGTTCATGGAGAAATATGACTGCCATTTTTGACGGATCGAAGTTTTCTTCTGCAAGGAAAGGGTTAACTGGAATTAGTTTCTTCATCTCTTCATGGGTCCGGATCATGACCGGAACGTCATAATCATACTTTTGATGAATTGCAGTTTCAATCCTTAATGAAATGTCCCTGACTGACATTCCGGAAGAACAGGTGAAAATCACATTTCCGCTNNAGTCATTTTAATCTTATTATGACCGGCCATGTTGACGCCCCTCAGAAATGTAATATATGTTTGCATTTGAATAATCATGTTTGAAAATTGATTCTTTTCAATATAAACATTAAGAATCTGTTTTTGGTTTAACCGCAAGGAGAGTCCAGCTGGAAATTAAAAGAATAATCGCCGAAAACTGAAAAACAACTGATAAGCTGACATTTGCATCTTTAAGAGCGCCGCCGACATAGACCATTATACCTCCGATAACTGTACTAAAAAAATTCAGAAAACCGTAACCTGTTGCCCTGTACCGTTTATCGATAACCTGGCACATTACCGGCATTAGATTTGAATCATGGAATCCACGGGCAAGACCGAAGACTATCATTCCTAAAATGGCAATACCAAAAACGCTGGTTGATGCCATTAAAAACAGAAACGGTCCTCCAAGAGTAAATCCGATCACCGGCATGTATAACCTTCCCCTGATATTTTTTCTTGACCATCGGTCGGCTATGAATCCACCGATTATCACGCCTAAGAATGATGCCACCTGGATAAAGCTTGTTGCTGAAACTCCTGCAGCGCCTAGCTTCAAGTTAAAATGATCTTTTAAATAAGTTGGTAACCAGCTATAAATTACCCAGAATGACATTCCGATTGCCCCGTTGTAAAATAGAAGTATCCAGTAAGAGCCAGTACCAAAAAGGTTACTCAGGGTTCCAATTACAGAGATCTTATCTTCAACAGCAATCTCCTTCTCATGAAGAAAAACATCTGCAGTTTCAGTTTCGTCCTTAGGAAAATCTTTGAGAATCAGTAACATTATGGCAGCATAGATTAGGCCAAAGCCTCCGAAGAGCTGGAATCCATACCTCCATCCCCAGATATCAGCAATATAACCACCTGCACCTCCAAGTGCCATTCCGGCGTATAATCCACTGATATGCAACCCTGTAGCAAGCGATCTTGTTCTTCCCTTGTGATATTCGGTTATCAGAGCCACTGCAGCGGGTATGTAACAGGCTTCACTTATTCCCATAATTCCGCGGGCTATTAACATCTCTGGAAATGAACGTACGAATCCTGTCCAAAGAGTTACTCCTGACCAGACAAACAGGCTAAATACAATGACTTTTTTACGGCTATACCTGTCTGCAAAATATCCTCCAAACGGACTTAAAATACCATATACCCATAAAAAAACTGATGTAAGCAATCCGAACTGCGCATCAGTCATTGTTATACTTTCTTTGATAGGATCACGCATTGACGCGATCAGAAGCCGGTCGAAATAATTAAGTAATGCTACAATCCATAGCAGCCCGACAACTACCCAGGCGTAATATTTAAGGTTTGTTTGTTTAATTTTCATAACCTGGATTCTCGAAAACTTAATTGCCAATAATTTTTCTTTACACCACTGATAAAAGATATTTCATTTCCAACAAATCGACAGCTTGTACAAAATCAGAATAGTTCTTGTCAGTCATATTTCTGACTGGTAGCCTGAATTTTCCGCAGTCCAATCCGATATATTTCATATATGCTTTCCCTGTGGCGATGCCACCAAATTTGTCAAGCAGTGCGATCATGTTGATTGATTTCTGTTGCATGATTCTGGCCTCTTCTAATTCATTGTTATTAAATGCAGAAATCAGTTTATGATAGAGAGGAGCAGCATAGTTATAAGTACTTCCCACGAAACCTTTTGCTCCAAGTATCAGGGCAGAAAGCAAACATTCATCTCTTCCCCAGAGCATATCATATTTGCCATTTTCAAAATCCAGACATGATTGGTAGTCCATGAAATCCTCATTTGTAAACTTAATACCAGCAAAGTTTGGAAGTTTAGCTGAGATATTTTTCAGCAGATTAATCATTGGTAAATTGACACCAGTAAGTGAAGGTATATGATAAAAATAGACCGGAAGATCTGGTACAGATTCCCCCACTCTGGCGCAAAAATCTGCAAGAATTTCAGCATCAGAAGGTTTGAAATAATATGGAGCCACAATTGCTATTGCTGAGACTCCGCTCTCTTTTGAAGCGATTGCAAGTTCGATACATTCCTGGTAACAGGTGCCTCCTACAAGATTAATTATCCTGACACTTTCTTTTTTTCTGAAGCAGGACGACCATATTTCAACCTGAGTGATCTTCTCTTTCATAGTCAAAGAAGCCCCCTCTCCGGTTGATCCGTTTATAAATGCACCACCTGCTCCATTTCTCTCCAGAATTTCGTAGTATTTTGGTATAAGATCCGTATTTAAGCTGCCATCCTTATGCATTGGAGTGAATGGTGCTGCTATTAGTCCAGTGAACTCAATAAGTTTCTCCATTTTATATCAGGAATTAAGTATCCTTCTCTATTTTTCATCCAAATTAAAGAAAGTACTTAATTTATAAAGTCTTTATGGCAGGAAAATAAGATTCATCCTGTAAAATTTTTAGAAAAAGGTCACTCCAGGCGGAATAACCTAAACGTAACAAAGAGAAAATTCTATTGATAATTCTTAACCACATCAATTATTTCAGGAAGATCCATCCCTATCTTTTTTAAAAATTCAATAGTCGGAACCCCGTTATGATTCCAGCCACGACGTTGATAAACAGCATCCAGAAGCATCTCATACTGTTCCTCTCTGTATTTTCTGAGCACCTTCATCTTCTCCTCAGTTGGTTTGCCTGCCGGGTCAAACCCAACAGTTTCCTTTAGTTGCCTATCGTACCTCTCTGACCGTGATACATATTCTTCTCTGGTAACAGGTCCTGCAGCACGATAAGGTTGCCTGTCATGTTCACGCGTACCGTAGCCTCTGCGCAAATTAAACACTCTCTGGAAGTTATAAACTCTCTCTGAATCTTCGACAAGTCTTTTTTTATCAAATGCACGACCCGTAACGGCTTTATATATGGTTACATAGTTATCCACGTGTTCAGGAACTTTTGCAGGTTCGTCGGTATGGGCATTATTATCAGGTTCGACATCATTCCATGGCAATTTGCATAGTCCGACAAGTCCGAACCAGGTCCGGAACATCGGGAAATAATGAAGCGCCTCAGCTTTATTCTCAAATGTCGGGATCTGATTGTTTATCATATCCATAAATATCAGCCAGGCCTCATCATGCTGAGGACCTTTGTTAGTCATTGCAAAACCACCCTGCTGTGCAAGAGATTCTTTCGACATATATTGGGAATATTCCAGCCCCTTGTTTTCCATCGCAATATCGGTAAGGAACGACGGATCACCCCATTCATTTTTAATGAATAGCTCTTTCATCTTACGGACCCCGAGACCGGCAACTTTACCGAAATCCTCTCCACGTGAAACCCTGTGCAGAAGTTCAAGTGCGTCGAGGGAGTTGCCAAAACTAAGATCCAGCCCGGCTGTCCTTTCCTTATTTAAAATACCGTTCTGATTACATTCCATTATAAAAGCCAGAACGGTGCTCCAGGTGATGGTACAAATCCCGTACGTATCACAATAGAAATTTGTCTCAACAATGTACCATGGGTCAAAAATTCCGCAATTTGATCCCAATCCGGCAGCATTCTCATATTCAGGCCCGTCAACCGTAACTATGTGCCCTTTGTATGGGCCGGTCTTTAATTCAAAGTTGTCCACAGCTTTGCAACATGACATATTGCAGCCTATCCAGCAACCATCAGGAATATTCTGAGTAAAGTTTCTTTTCCAGACTGTTGAGTCAATCCTGTACGCATCAGGATGGCTTCCAAATTTGTAGTTCATAACCGGAAGAAGATCATGGTCATTCATTACTTCCATCAGATGAGCCGTTCCTACCTGCCTCATCTGGCATTGTTTGTCATCCAGATCTCTCATTTCCCTGTTAAACCTGCGGCCTCTCTCGGTGATTGACTCAAGATCAACCACATTATTAAGATTACCTTTTACGCCGGGTATTTTACATACAAGTGCTTTGATTTTCTTGTCACGGAATACTGTTCCTATCCCGCCTCTTCCAGCCTGCTTAAGACGAATGGCTTTTCTTTTCGGATCATAAAAACTGAAATTCAACATGCCGATAAGTGAATGATCTGCAGCAGAACCTGCCGATACGACACCGATGTTTTTCTTTTCACTGTCGTTATCTGCAAAAATCTCAGTTAATTGCTCTGCAAGAATATGACTATCAATTGCCTCAGCCGGTGCTTCAATTATCTCAACTGTATGATTAATACCATCGATATAGACAATTACTTCAGTTTTAGCTCTTCCCTGAATTTCAATGGCATCAAAACCTGAAAACTTNNTACTGGGTTATCCCACCAATCGGACCTGATGATATAATTATTTCATTTTCAGGATCATTCCATTTTGTATCAGGCTTTGTGGCATCCCAAAGAAGACGTAACCCGTAACCTTTGCCCCCGATGAATTTTTCTTTCATAATAACAGGAACATCCTTTTCCATTATATCAGTTGTTCCCACATTTATATAAAGGACCTTATCGGTATATCCTTTTGAAAGCGGAGTCCAGTTGTAATCCCACCTCTTTAAAAGATTATGATGTGATTTTATCAAATTTATGTCCATTAGTGCCTGTCTAGGTTTGGTCTCTCCGCGAATATTCCCATAAACCGAAATTATGAAATATAAATCAGGTAATTAATGACTTTAATCAATATGAATGATTATATATATCACCGTAGGCGAAAGGTCCGGATCTGGATTGAAAAATGTTAAAAAAGATAAGAAGTAATTTTCGTATATTTGACTTCGGAAGGACATTTCAAATTATGAAATTTTCGGAAATTAAATCCCATCTGGCTAAATTCCGGGTCGGCATTGCCGGTGCAGGAGGATTGGGATCAAATTGTGCTATGGCTCTGGCAAGAAGCGGAATTGGGACACTGGTAATTTCCGATTTTGATTTAATTGTGGAGGCCAATCTGAACCGGCAATTTTATTTTGCGAACCAGATAGGAATGAAGAAAACTCTGGCGCTGAAGGAGAATATTGAAAGAACAGGTTCCGCAACAAGGGTCATTGCAAATCAGATCGAACTTAATCCGGATAATATACCTCTGATTTTTTCAGGATGCGAGGTAATAGTTGAAGCCTTTGACATGGCTGACATGAAAGAAATGCTTATCGAAACTGTGCTGATCAGAATGCCGGGAATTCCTTTAATAATTGGTTCAGGAATGGCTGGTTGGGGTAAAAATGAATATATAAAGTGCCGTAAAATTGATGATCAACTGTTTGTCTGCGGGGATGAAACGACTGAAGTATCGGAAGATCTGCCTCCGATGGCTCCACGTGTCGGAATTGTGGCAAACATGCAGGCAAACCTTGTCATTGAGATCCTGATGAAAAAATGATAATCCACCACTGATGAAGATTTTATTAAATAACCGGGAGGAAGAATTTGATAAAGAATCCTTTTCTATAAATGAATTGCTTATTCTGAAAAAGCTTTCATTCAAAATGCGTATAATTAAAATTAATGGGACTCTGGTGCAAAAAGATTCATACGACAACACTTATATAAAAGATAGTGATAATGTTCAGATTCTTTATCTCATGAGTGGAGGTTGAATAAGATGTAATAAAATATTGTAGGTTTGTACTGTGGTTATCAGATTTAAATATGCCGACAAAATCCCGCCTTTTCTGAGGAACAAATACTTCCTTACTCTTACTATATTTATTATCTGGATTGTTTTATTAGATACAAATAATCTTGTTGGCAGGTACAGACAGATAAGTGAGTTGCAAAAGCTGAATAAGGATAAGGAATACTATATCAGGAAAATTGATGAAGACCACAGAAAACTTAATGAGCTTAAGACAGATGACCATAATCTGGAAAAATTCGCCAGGGAACAGTACAAAATGAAAAAGAAGAACGAAGATCTGTATATCGTACTTACTCCCCAGGAAGACCGGAAAATAAGAAATGGAAACAATTAGTCAGATTTTTCCATGTTCCGGTAGATCTGAAGCAATTTCATATCTTTTTCGATCATCACATCCATTTTCATATATCTCATCAGTTCTTTAGCAGCCAGGCTTACCGGTATTTTTTTGAAAATCGATTTATGACTGAAATTAAGGTATTTGACAACCTTAAACATATTAAACCAATCAAAGAATCTTTTTCTGAAAGAGACGAACCCGGCAGTATTGTTTTTTATTTCAGTAATCTTTAAAAGCCATTTTTGCTCTTCAAGAAAAATCTTTATGCTCTCCGGAAAACCGTAAGATAATTCAACTAGTTCCTCATTATCTCTTTCGAATATCTTCTTCAAATATTCGAAAAAAAGATAAAGATCCCTGAATGCCAATGGGTTATACGTCATGAAATTATTTCCATTCTCTGATAACATCTTTCCTACGGCAGCCCCTGTACCAAATGGCACCCTTTCAGAAGCTCTGGGTGAAGGATAAACTGCAGTTGAATTAAGACTGAAATATCCTCCGGCAGGAACAAGTTTCTGTACAAAATAGAAATCCTCCCCTGCCTGCCTGCGATTCATGCCCCCTGCTTTAACATATGAAAGGCATTTGATGGCAATTGAAGAACCAACTGTATGAAAAACATTTGGAAAACCAGTATAGGAAAGGGCCTGAAACAAATATCTGAGATGTAGTTCGTACTGATATATTGCATCGTAAACCTTTACCGGGAATCTGTCTCCTGTAACCGGATGTTCAAAATAAATTGAGCAACCTTTTCTATCCTTTCTTTTTAACAATTCATTTTCGAGTGATACAAAATAGTTTTTCCGGACAGTGCAGTCCGCATCAAGATTTGCAATTATTCCGTCGGGTTTGTCAATTAAGTTGAATCTTTTAGCGGCTTCATCCATTCCTGCTTTTCTTGCCAGACCCACTCCCCAATTCTTTATATCTGGCGTACCCAGGTTTATTGCGTAAATCCTAAAGAAGCATTTTGTGTTTTTCTTCTTCCACTTCTCTATTGTATTAAATGTGTCACGATTATTTCCCAGACTTTCTGCGGAGGCATTTAAGGCTGCATTTATAATAATTATTACCTCCGTCTTGCATAAAGGCTGGTTGCATAGAGCCAGTGAATCAATCATTTCTATTATAGAAGGCTCATCATAAGCAGGTACAACGACAATTATACCTGTAGACTTATCAGGCGCCTCATCAATAAGTAAAGGAAATAATGTGCCAGACTCCAGCCAGGACGTGGCAAAACTCATTTTTTGTTATTTTTTCTCGGTCTGATATTTTTTATTCAGTGCAGTAAGTAACTGCTGGGTTATCTCCAGAGAACTATTGCTATAGAGAACCGGACCTCCGAAACTTTTACCAAGAATGAATTGATAATTATATTGCGTCTTGTTATCTTCAATGAACTTTGTTATGTAATCGAGTATCTGACGGTTCATAACCTGTTCTTCCTCGACAAGGTTTGATTGAAGTTTGTCGCGAAGATTAACGAGTTCCTGCTGCTGCTGAAGAAGTCCCTGTTCCATATCAGCGGCAGTTGCCCTTGTGACCAGCCCTTTGTTAACCTTATCCTGGTAATCTTTTACACCATTCTGATACAGAGCGCTTTTTGAATTCAGCTCAGCTTCTGCATTTTTCTGTTTCGACATTAAATCATTTTTCCTGTCAGTGAACATCTTGAAATTGAATATAACTGAGTCTATATTTACATATACGATTCCCTGTCCGGGCATTTCATTAATAGTTCCGGACACATTGATTTTGTTGGCTTTGTTATTGCCTTTAAACTGGAAAAAATATAGAACTGCAACAGCTAAGAACAGAACAACGAACAGAATAACAGTTAGTTTCTTCATTTTAAGTCAATTATTATTAAACATTTATCAGGCGCAAATATAAAAAAATTAATATCAGAGTCAAAGAAAGCCCGATTGAACTCTCCCTGAAATTAAAATTCCAAATAAAATAGATCAGGATCAGAACTCAGGACATGGAATAGCGTGGATTTTTTTCCTTGAGCCCCCAATAGAGAATGAATTGAACTCATAGACGAGTGAAATCTCATGAGCTCCTCCTGTTGAAGCAATCAGATTTGAAATAGTAAAGTCGTAACTGTACCCAATATGTAATTGTTTAGTTTTAATTCCGATAAGCCCTATTATTGCATCTCCTGCCTGAGAAGTCATGAAAGGAATTCCCCTGTACCAGATACCGAAGATCAGAGGTTCCTTAAAATAATAAAGCCCTATGTCAGTCTGGTAGAATTTGCCCTGAATCTGAAAGTTGGTTGCCACTGAAAGCGCTTCTGAAAGCTTTCTTCTGAGCCTGGTCTGACCAATAAGGCGTATTCCTCCATATAGATTGAACTTAATTGGCAATTTGGAGTCGTCTCCGTAGAAAGATTGTTTTGGAGTAAATAGATGATCCAGAGTAACCCCGGCCCAAACCTGATCATCATATATAAGTGCAGAGGTGGCAAAATCTATATCTGCGACTTTATTGAATGGAGGTGGCGATATAGGAGGTGTTGTCCCGCTACCTGTAATCTGGCTGTTAAAAACAAGTTTAGCGATATCCAGACCAAGATAGTAGAATTTAAAATTAACGCCAGGTCGGATATGCCATTGCTTATTAATATTGAAGTCATAGGAATAAAGAATACCAATATTTGTTGTGCTCAGATCACCTGAACCTGCTACATCATAAGTTGCAAGGACTCCTATTCCTGAATTGAAATTGGGCATTGCCTTGTCGAGGCTTATGCTGTAAGTTTGAAAAACGCCCGGGACAGATGGCCACTGGTCTCTGACGTTCATTGCAAAACGGTATTCATCAGTTGCTCCAGCGAAAGATGGCGAAAGATAAAGTGGATTGGCATAAAACTGGGAAAAAGTCGGATCCTGCCCAAAGCAATCAATAGAAAATATTGAGAAAATAAAGACTAAATATTTTAACTTCTTTAGCAAAATCGGAGAATTAGGTTTCTCTTGACGAAAATAGTCAATTGAATTTAAAATTCATTACTTATTTAACGAAATTTTGCCCTAAAGGTTATATAGAATGGGAATATTTCAACAAACAATTACTTATTATAGATGAAGATTAGTAATTGTTAGATGAATAACAAGAAAATATTATAAGCACTTCAATTAATCTCAATCTTTAAGCAATGTAACATCTCCCATCTTAACAAAAGGCTCTCCGTTTTTGAATGTACCTCTCACCTTCCAGATATAAACTCCGGGCTCACAGAGTTGTCCTTTAATATATCCATCCCAACCAATATTAATATCATTGCTCTCAAATATAGGAATTCCAAGCTTGCTGAATATTTTAAGATGGTAATCAGTAACTCCGGAAGTAGAAGGATGAAAAATACGGGCAGCTTCGTCGCTCTTGATTGAATAATAGCCCCCTGCAGGACCTCCTGAACCGGGAATAAAAGCATTAGGAAAATCGATAAAACAACCCGATCCTGAGAATGCATTTTTCACAAGCATCGAATCAGTACATCCATATGATGACCATACTATCAGCCTTACATTATAATTGCCATATTGTCTGTATCGATGGTCAGGTTCAAAGGCATCTGAATAATTTCCATCACCAAACTCCCATTTGTATCTTACTGCATCATTTGAATAATTAATGAACCTGATATCATCATCAGGAATGATTGGTTTCTCAGGAGCTGTCTCAAAACGGGCAACGGGCCTGGGATGAACGGTTATTACTGATGAGGTAATTGCCTGATTACCTCCAGTGTTGAAAACTTTTAAAATAATTTTATATTCTCCCTCCTGGTCAAAAATCCATTCCGGGTTCTTCTCATTTGAGAACCCGCCGTCGCCGAATATCCAGTGGCAGGAATCGTATGAGGTGGATTTATTCTGAAACTTTACCTTTAAGGGCAAGCAGCCGCCAGATACTGACACATTGAATGCTGCTCCAATATTTCTTTGCAGTTGAACCAGATTGTCTTTATCTGAAACTTTATTCTGAAGTATTGCTTTGATCTTTAAGGAATCGGGCTTAACAGTGGAACCGGCTTCTTTCTTATTATCAATTACTACATTATCAAGTTTTTTGACACTATAATTAATTTCAGATATTTTTGGAACAGTCTTATTAGAAGTACTTTTGACAACGCGTTCGGGTTCTGTGGTTCTTTCTACAGGAAGTTGTTTTTGAGGTTGAACAGACGATAACGTATCTAACGATTTTGAGTTCTCAATTTTAAACTCTTCCTTTTGATTTTTAATTACATCAGGTTTAGATGTAATTATGAGAATTGAAGCAAGGGCAGCAGCTGCAATGCCGCCTAAATAATATATATTAAACCGTGAAGGATTGTAGAGCATGAATTCTTTTATCGCCACCTTGCGCATCAGTTCATTTCTGACTGAATCACCCGGGATTACTTCTGAGTTTTCAAGTTTGTCCCTGAATAACTCCCTGACATTCATATTTTCTTTTTTATCCTTCACTTTTAAATTCAACTTATTAATTCCAAAACCTGCTTTAATAGCTGTTCTTCAACTTACCAAGTTTCTCCAGTTTATCCCGTAAAACCGCTTTCGCTCTGCTGTACTGCGATTTGGAGGTATTAGTGTCTATGCCAAGCATCTCGGCAATCTCTTTATGCTTATAACCCTCTATAGCATAAAGGTTGAAAACCATTCTGTAACCAGAAGGCAACTCATTCATCACCATGTAAAGCTCCTCTGAAGTATAAAAACTTTCTTCAAAGCTGCTCGTCCCTGTTTCGATAGATACATATTCCTCAATTTCAATATGATATCTGTGCTTCAGGTTTTTGTGATAATGAGTAATTGCCGTATTTACCGCAACCTTCCTCAACCATCCTGCGAAAGAACCTGTCCCCGAAAAATCCTTAATACTGAAATATATTTTCAAAAAACTATCCTGCAAAATGTCTTCAGCTTCAGCTTTATCTCCTGCATATCTCAAACAAATACCCAGCAGAAAGCGAGAATACTTGTCGTAAAGCATCTGTTGCGCCCTTCTTTCGTGCCTAGCGCATCCTTCTATTATTTGCAGGTCATTCAACATTACTAACGACAATTTTAAGACTTCTATGAAAAGTAAATGGTTGCACTGTTTGAAATAATTTCTTCAAAATAACAAAATTCCTGTTTTATATCATCTCATTAACGTGACAAAGGTCATTAAAATTAGATAAGTGATCAGTTTTATTAGCATCTTGAAAATTAATTGACGGGGAATTCTTGTCACACTCTTTTTAATATATATTTAAGCTTTAAAACCGAGAAAGATGTTTAACAAATTTATAGCGGCAATTTTGCCATATTTTCCAAAGAAATTCATCTGGATTTTCTCAAGACCATATATCTCCGGTGAAACAATTGATGATGCTATGCGAGTATCAAAAGACTTGAACAACAAGAAGATAAAAGTTACTCTCGATGTTCTGGGGGAATTTATTAAGAACCTTGAAGAAGCAGAAGAAAATAAAAAGGAGTATCTCCATCTAATAGATGTTGTGCAAGGGAGTGGCATAGATGCTAATTTTTCATGTAAACCTACAAGTTTCGGATTGCTTATCGATAAAAGTATGTGTCATAAACATATGCGCGAGATAATTGCCAAGGCAGCTTCATATAAGAATTTCATCCGGATTGATATGGAGGATTCTCCATGCACTGATCTTGAGATCGAGCTTTTCCGTAAGCTGAAAAGTGAATTCCCTGATAACGTCGGGCTGGTATTACAAGCTTACCTGAGAAGAACTTACAGGGATATTGAAAACATGCTGGATCTTAATAAAGAGAACTCTCCTGTCAGCTACAGATTATGTAAAGGCATATATGTCGAACCGGAAACTATTGCATATAAAAAATATGAAGAGATCAACCATCATTTTATTGAAGATCTTGAATTAATATTCAGGAATAAAATTCATGTTGGAATTGCAACACACGATAAGCGTCTTGTCGATGAAGCTTACAAACTCATCGAAAAATATAAGGTGCCTAAAAACATGTATGAGTTCCAGATGCTTTACGGTGTTACGCCTAATCTAAGAGAAAGCATTGTAAATGAAGGACATACAATGAGAGTGTATGTTCCATTCGGCAAACAGTGGTTTGGTTATTCAACACGCCGGTTAAAAGAAAATCCTAAAATGGCAAGCCACATTATTAAAGCTATATTTTATAAGGGGTAGAAAGGTACGAAGGTATAACGGTGTGACGGTATTATGGCCAATACCGTAATACCGTTATATCGTAACACCAGTATACCGTTATTTCCTGTTTTTCAATGATTCATTATACCTCTTCTGCAACTCTTCAAGATCTTTGGAGGATATTTGTGCTTTTGGCGGAGATGGTATTTCAGGGGGACCATGGATGAGAAGATAAGCTGCCGGTAAAAGCAAGAGCGGGCTGATCCCAACCATTTTATCGGAAGGAATGCCGCCCTTTTCAAAAGCATCAATTTTTTGTTGCTGTCTCAACACCTCGTAATTAGTGGTTGGGTCGCCCATTTTTCCCTGACTGATTCTCCCCTGATAAGATGCAACAGAGATATTCGACCGGGCATTATCAAGTCTGGTGTCCGGATTGATCTTTGGATTCATCATTTCTGCTTTAAGGTTGGTCAGTTTTGGGACAATTATAACCTCACCGATAAACAATGTATCTGTTTCAAGATAGACTCCGGTTAAAAATTCTGTTCCTGACAAAGTATCGTTGACAATCAATGATGCAGGTTTATATCCTAGCATGCTAAATATAATTGTATCTTTTTTTAAAGCATAAAATGAAAAGGTCCCATCCTCAGCACTTATTGCTGACCTGGATCTGTTAATCAATATCTGTGAACTGCTAAGATGTGCCTTTGATGAAGCATCTAAAACAACACCACGGAAAAGAATGGGATTTCCTCCAGTCACCCCTTTCTGACTAAAGCAATTGTGCATATATAAAACCACAATAAGACTGAAAAGAAGGGTTCTTTTAACCATTAATAATGTCTGTTATAGCTTCAATATCAATTCGTCAACACTCCTTTTGGGAACATGATGTCTCTTCTCTTTGTCCCTCCAGTATTTAACATCACCGTTTTTTATTTCCTCAATTATGACATCTTCCACAGGCTTGCCAAGAGCAAGGACCAACAATATTTCATATTGATGAGGCAATTTTAATTCTTGCCGGAGTTCACTGTGCTTAATAGATTGGATAATGCAACCACCAATACCTGCTTCCGTTGCTCCAAGCATAATACTCTGTGCTGCAATCCCATGATCGACACCAAAAGAGGCGCTGATTGTAATATCACCAATGATAATTATATATGCTGAAGGTCTCTCTCCGGATTCCGGACCTGCCCATTCTGTCAGATAACCTGCCCAGGCAATGAATGGGAAAATACGCGCGCAATCTTCAGGTGAATTAAATAAAAGATATTTTAATGGCTGTCTGTTTGCACCGGAAGCGGATAATCTTGCAAGATTGATAAGTTGTTCAAGTGTCTTATATTCAATTTTGTAAGATTCATCAAATCTTCTGTATGTTCTGGTTTTTATTACAAGATCTCTTATATTCATATAGTTTTAAAAAAAGATATACTGTAAAATTAATAAAAAGAGGGAATCTCTGCCAGATTCCCTCGCTACAATAATTATTCATTATCAATAACGCTTTTCGGCTATATCCCAATCGATAATCTCCCAGAAGGATTTTATATAATCAGGACGTTTATTCCTGTAATCGATATAGTAAGCATGTTCCCATACATCACAGGTAATAACAGGTTTTAGACCCTTACGGAGAGGGTTTCCTGCATTTGATTCCTGGATAATCTGAAGGGTGCCATCGTCCTTTTTAACCAGCCAGGCCCAGCCTGCGCCGAAGAGAGTAGCTGCAGCCTTGTTAAACTGCTCTTTAAAAGCATCGAAAGAGCCAAATGATCCGTTTATAGCGTCAGCAAGAACACCAGTTGGTATTCTTCTTCCACCCGGTGAAAAACCCTCAAAATAGAAGGTGTGATTCCACACCTGAGCGGCATTATTGAAAATACCTCCGTCTGCCTTTTTAATAATAGTCTCAAGGTCAGCCTTTTCAAATTCTGTTCCCGGCACAAGTCCGTTTAGATTATTAACATAAGTCTGATGGTGTTTCCCGTAATGAAAATCGAGCGTCTCCTCACTTATGTAAGGAACAAGCGAATTAAGCTTGTATGGTAATTTTGGCAATTCAAATGACATAATACTTAATTTTTAGTTCTACATTTTCATGAAATAAAACACTTGAACAGTTCATAAGTTCAAATTTAGGCATTTAATCAATTTACAGATATCAATTTCATCTGATTTCAATTTATGCTTAATTTAGTGACCTGTAAAATCATGACATCAGAAGAGTTTTTATACCAGTTCTATATCTATAAATCAGTCTGTTGAAATAATAAATGAACAGAAAGATACTTGATCTTGCCATACCCAATATTATAAGCAGCATATCCGTACCCCTTATTGGTATTGTTGATATGGCTCTTATGGGAAGAATGCCTTCTGCAGATTATATTGGCGGAGTAGCTCTTGGTTCACTTATTCTTAATTTCATTTACTGGGGATTTGGATTCCTGCGGTTCGGAACAAGTGGTTTCACTTCCCAGTCTCTGGGAAGGCGCGATATTGAAGGATCATTTCATGTTCTGATAAGAGCAGTGGCTCTCGGTTTAATATCAGGAGTGATCCTAATAATTCTCAATCAACCAATTTCATGGGCAGGTTTCAAACTGCTAAGTGGAGAACCCAATGTCGTGAACTTTGCTGAAGTATATTTCGTGATAAAAATATGGGCTGCTCCTGCTTCTCTGGTTCAATTTGCCATGTTTGGCTGGTTTATAGGGATGCAAAATTCCAGAATCCCTATGATTGTAGCAGTTACTGCTAATGTTGTGAATGTCCTTTGCAGCGTTTTATTTGTTGCTTTCCTTAAATTGGATATCAGAGGTGTTGCACTTGGGTATGTGGTGGGCCAGTACACCGGTCTTGTTATGGCTATATTCTTCTATTTCAGACATTTCAATAAATTAGGAAAATACTGGAACCTTAAAGAGTCTCTAAACAGACTAAAAATGAAAGAGTTTATGAACATGAACATGGATATTTTTATCAGGACAATGTGCCTCATATTTGTATTCTCATTTTTTACCGCTGTCTCTGCTTCTTCTGATTTAAGAACAAATGGCAAAGAGACAGTGTTGGCTGTAAACTCTATACTGATGCAGTTCTTTATGTTTTTCTCATTTGTGATTGATGGATTCGCGCAGGCTGCTGAGGCAATGGCTGGAAGGTTTATTGGAGCTCGCGACAGTTCAAAGTTAAAAAAACTAATACGCATTTCATTTTACTGGGGTTCAGGATGCAGTCTTATATTTACCATAACTTATCTGTTAGCAGGTGAAAATATAATCAGGTTACTCACCAATAATACCAACATAATTTCAAATGCGAAACCCTATTTCTACTGGATAAGTATAATTCCAATTGTCTCCTTTTCAGCCTTTTTATGGGATGGGATTTACATTGGGGCAACAGCAGGTAAAGCGATGAGAAACAGTATGTTAATTTCATCAATAGCAGTGTTTTTCCCGGCGTATTACATACTGCAGGTATACATAGGGAACCATGGACTATGGCTTGCCTTCATCCTTTTCATGATATCAAGAACAATTACTCTTTGGGCGATGGCTCCTAAGGCCATATTCCAGACAATTAAATATCAGGACTCAGGCGAAGTAAGGAAAATCCTCTGAGGGATTTTAGGGATAATCTTCCTTTCAACTGCAAGAGTGAATAATTTTTCAATCGCTTTTCTCCCCTCCGATCCAAGGTTCAGAGTGAAACTATTTACAAATAGTTTAATATGTTTATTCATCACATCTCTGTCCATTTCCTGTGCATTGTCCACGACAAAATCATATGAAGCGAGCGAATCTTTATAGGTAAATTCAAGACTTCGTTTAAGGATTCTGTTAACTTTTAATGCAACCTCTTCCGGTATCGACCTGTTTATTACAATAGCCCCAAGGGGAATTGGCAAAGTTGTCAGCTCCTCCCAATATTCACCCAGGTCTGCAATTTTAAGAAGCCCTTTTTTATGATATGTGAATCTCGTTTCATGAATAATAACACCAGCATCAACTTCTTCATCCAGTAGAGCTGATTCGATATCAGAAAAGAGGTACTCCTTTTTATTTAAAGCAGCCGGCCATGCAATGCCGAGGAGAAGATTTGCAGTCGTATATTTTCCTGGAATTGCAATAAGTTTTTCTGAAAGTTCTTCGAGGTTTATATGTTTTTTGGAAATCAAAAGAGGACCGTTTTTTCTTCCAAGTGCACTGCCGGAATCAAGTATAAGGTAATTAGTTGCGGCATAAGCATATGCATGGTAACTCATTTTTGTGATATCCAAATCCCCCTTGAAGGCTCTGCGATTGAGTTCTTCAACATTAGCAAGTAAATAATCAAATTCCAATCCCTCTGTATCAATTCTGCCATGAACCATCGCATCGAATAGAAATGTATCGTTCGGACATGGTGAAAACCCCAATGTAAGTTTCATACCCTTATTCCAGCATTAATAATATTTCTTCCAACTTCCCGGCAAGGTTATCCAAAGCAAGCTTGATGTTCCATGAATCCCTGTTGCCTGGTTCAACTTTATTCGAAATTGCCCTTAGCGAAAGAAAAGGAATTTTTTCCAAAGCGCAAATATAGAAAAAAGTTGCGCCCTCCATTGTTTCTATATCAGGATTAAATTTTCTTCTTAATCTTTCGATTGTCGAGACTGATCCGGAGCAAGTATTTACCGTTATTCCGTTTACTTTTTTAAGAATTGTACCTGCCTTTTTAACAAATTTGTTGTCTGCTACAATGACACCTTTATTAAAAGGAAACTTGTCCGGATCCATCAGACCGGCCTCGGCCAGAGTGATAATTTTTGCACCTGTTTCAATACCCATATCCGCGAAACAATCAGTTAAAGTCATTACAACATCACCAACATTAATCTTACCCGAATAACTTCCGGCAATACCGGCATTAATGGCAAGATCAGGATAAGAATTTTGACTAAGCCATTGCTTCATAGCCCAGGCAGTGGAGATACCTCCAACTCCTGTGACAAGGCAACTAATGATTGAATTACCAAACCTCCTGCTTCCATCAGAAGATACTGTTCCTTCAAGTCTTTGAAGAATTTCAGCCTCAGCCGAGGTTGCAAAAACAATTAATACTCTTGTTGCCATAAGAAGTAACTGACTCTTTTATTTTGAATGGAATAAATATATTGATTTATAGAGAAAATAATTCAATATTATTAGTTAATATTGTAATACTAAATCTCTGTAAGATGATATTTTTAACACGCAGAGAAAGATTCAGTGCAGCCCACAGGATGTTCCGGACTGACTGGTCTGATGAAGAAAATAAAAATGTATTCGGCAAATGTTCAAATCCGAATTGGCATGGACATAACTATGTTTTATGGGTGACTATTAAAGGTGAACCTTCACCGGAACAAGGTTTTGTAATGAATATCAATATCCTGAAACAGATAATTTTGGAGAAAGTGATTGATAAAATTGATCATAAAAATATAAACCTTGAGGTTGAATTCATGCAAGGAAGGTTAGCGACAACCGAAAATCTTGCAGTTGCAATATGGAACGAGCTGGAACCTTCTGTTAAACTGGCAGGAGCTATGCTTCATTGTATTAAGATTGAAGAAACCGAAAATAATTCAATAGAATATTATGGCTAAAACAATTGAGAAAATTAACGACGGATCCGGTGAAGTAATCGGAGGTTACAATAAAATAGAGACCTGGAACGCAAAAACCATTAAAGAGCTTTCTGGAATTTATTACAGGGTTTTAGAAATCATTGGAGAAGATCCTGAAAGAGAGGGGCTTAAGCGCACACCCTTAAGAGTTGCAAAAGCTATGCATTTCCTGACAAACGGATACAACATGAATGCTGAACAGATCCTTAAATCTGCCATGTTCAAAGAGGAGTATAAACAAATGGTTATAGTTAAGGATATTGATATATATTCAATGTGCGAGCATCATATGCTTCCATTTTTCGGGAAGGCTCATGTTGCTTACATTCCTGATGGATATATTACAGGACTGAGTAAGATAGCAAGGGTTGTTGAGACATTCGCAAGAAGACTTCAGGTTCAGGAGAGACTTACCACACAGATCAGGAATTGTATTCAGGAAACACTCAATCCATTGGGAGTCGCAGTTGTCATAGAAGCTCAGCATATGTGCATGCAGATCAGAGGTGTTCAAAAGCAAAATTCTGTTACCACAACCTCTGCCTTTACCGGGATCTTTCTTGAAGAACTTAATACTCGCGAAGAGTTTGTTCACCTTATCGGCACAAGATTGCATTAGTTAATCTGCCGCGGATCGCGAAGATGAATGAAGATCTTCGAAAACCAGCTGGAGATTTTAATCTCATAATCACATAGATTTCAAATATTCATGAAGGAATTCATTGAATATTTTTTTTATACTTTTGCCCAAATATTACATTACCTCAAATTAAAAAACGGATCATGAAAGCATATGTATTCCCGGGGCAGGGAGCCCAGTTTGTCGGGATGGGAAAAGAACTTTATGATAACTCAAATCTGGCAAAAGAACTATTTGAAAAAGCCAATTCCATAATTGGATTCCGGATAACAGACCTAATGTTTTCAGGAACCGATGAGGATCTGAAGCAGACAAAGGTTACACAGCCTGCTATCTTTCTACATTCCACAATTCTCGCCGCTGTACTTGGGAATTCCTTTAAACCCGATATGGTTGCCGGACATTCATTAGGCGAGTTCTCATCCCTTGTTGCAAATAAAACCTTATCCTTTGAAAACGGCCTTGTGCTTGTATTAAAAAGAGCTGCGGCTATGCAAAAAGCCTGCGAGAAAGCTCCTTCAACGATGGCTGCAATCCTTGGTCTTGATGATAATATTGTTGAGGAGGTCTGTGCTTCCATAAAAGAAATCGTGGTTCCGGCCAATTATAACAGCCCTGGACAGATTGTTATATCCGGTTCAAATGAAGGGATCGACAAGGCTATCGAAATACTAAAGGAACGAGGTGCCAAAAGAGCTCTAAAACTTGCTGTAGGTGGTGCTTTTCATTCCCCACTGATGGAACCCGCACGTCTGGAACTGGAAGAAGCAATAAAAAACACTATTTTCAACAAACCTATTTGTCCTGTTTATCAAAACGTCAATGCAAAACCCTCAACTGATCCAGAGGTTATAAAAAGAAATCTTGTTGCTCAATTAACTTCTCCGGTCAGGTGGACACAAAGTGTGATTAATATGATTTCAGATGGAGCAACTTCATTTATTGAGGTAGGTCCGGGTAGCGTTTTACAAGGATTGATAAAGAAGGTTAACAGAGATATTCCTACAGAAGGAGCAATATTCTGATTCAACCAAAATCCGCAAGATCAGCCGGAAATTTCAGACTTCTCACATATTTCATAGATTAACGCAGATTTATTCAAAATGAAGACTGACATTCTGAAAGACAGATTCATTTAATGAAAGCGCCACAGGACAGGTTTTTACGCAATATTCAAGAATCTTCTTTTGTTTAGCTGAATAATCATTCCCGGGAAAATCGAACTCAATTTTAATTTCCCCGATTTTTCTCGGATTGTCAGTCATAATCTTTGTAATCCTGCATTTGCTGCCTTCAATAGAGAATGCATGTTCCCGTGCTGCAATGCCCATAATAGTAAAGATGCAGCTTCCCAAAGCTGAAGCGACCAGGTCTGTTGGAGAGAAGTTCTCTCCTTTTCCTTTATTATCTACCGGAGCATCGGTGGTGATTACACTTCCGGATCTGAAGTGAATTATTTCAGTTCTCAGATCACCAAGATATTTTGTATTTGC
>PMEC01000026.1 GCA_003155705.1 Bacteroidales bacterium | reverse complement strand
TTGTGGGGCTTTGGCAATGTGCTTGCAAAAAGGTCCAGTTTATACTGATTGCAATATTATAAATAAGAAAATTATTTTTCAATTAATTCAATGCTAGGATCATATATTTCTTTGTCATAACTAATATTTTCAATAATAGATTTCCCAATCTCATTAAGGTTTTGGGTTAATCTAAATATTGAATTCTCCTGAGATGGAGAGTGAGAAATTAATTTGTTAGGTTCAAAAAGATAATTCTCTCCCAAGTAATTATATGTATAGGTTTCATTACCGTAATAAATATAATTTGAATGGATACAGTTTCTTAATTTACCAAAGAAATCCAAAAATTTTCGATCATCATTTTTATTCCTGGTACTTGGATATGATTCAACCATTTTAAAGATTTTACCATATTTATACATTACCGGAGTATGAGCAATATTATACTTAATACACTTTTTAAGTTTTTCTTCTGTTGCTTCGTCAATTTCGATTTTTTTTAAAATCGCCTTTATTCGGTCATAATCTACTTTTAGTAATTTATCCTTTTGTTCATCATCAAGTATAGTATTGGAAAATAAGGTAATGAACAGTTCAAAATTTGACCAACAATTTATAATAAGAAAACTGTTTAGTAAATTTTTATGACCCTGCAAATGTAAAGTGAGATCTTTCTTCTGGAAATCGGATTTCGGATATATCTCATGATATTTTTCTAGAATATCATCCTGGAGAATTCGGAGCATATTGACCCCCTGAAAACGGAATAAAAAATGGTGTTTTTTGCTGTATTTCTAGTGACATTCCGGCAGATGTTGACCCCTTTTACATAATCAGTAAAGGGATTTTGTGTTTTTCTATGTGGTCGGGCGCGCAAGCGCGCAGAACTTTTCGGAGCATGTTGACCCCTTTGGCCTTGATCTTCATTATGCGCTGTCAAACTTTTCGGAGCATGCTGACCCCATTGGTTCTTTGATTATCAGTAGGTTTTATTATTTAGGGTTTTTAAACCCTAAAACAAGACAGATGGCAGGAAAAATAAAACCTATGAGTCAGATTAAACAGTTATTATTATTACTCGGGCAAGGGAAAAAGATCAAGTTTATTGCTCGCACCCTTGGGATGAGCAAGAACACGGTGAAGTCTTATATATCCAAGACCGTTGAGTTAAAACTATCTCCGGAGCACATGTTATCTCTGGAAGATCCTGAGTTGGAGACTTTNNAAGAGTACCTTGAAGAAGTCCCTTCCGGTTATGGTCTGACTCAGTTTTGCTTTCATCTTAACCAGCAACTATTAGCACGTAATCCGTCAATGGTACTTGCTCATGAGCCTGGTGATAAGCTCTTTGTTGACTTTGCAGGAAAGATGCTGCCATATATAGATCGGGATACAGGAGAAGTGATCTACTGTCCGGTATTTGTTGCCTGCCTGCCCTTCTCCGATTACGCTTTTGCCATTGTTGTCAGGAGCCAGAGTATAGATGATTTTATCTATGCCCTTAAACGCTGTCTGGAATTTATAGGTGGTTGTCCAATGGTATTAGTCCCGGATAATTTTAAATCTGCCATAATAAAGGCTAACCGTTATGAACCAGATATAACCCGTGCACTGGAAGACTTTTGTAACCATTACAAAATAACTGTGTTACCGGCACGTGTTGCCCGTCCTAAGGACAAGGCACTTGTAGAAAATCAGGTTAAGTTAATTTATACCCGTGTATTTGCAAGGTTAAGAAAACAGCAGTTTTTTGATCTTACTTCACTTAATGATGCAGTACTGGAAAAGGTTAGAAGGCATAATCAGACAAGGATGCAGAAGAAGCCTTATTGCCGTGAAGAACGCTTTCTTTCCATGGAGAAAAAACATCTTAATCCATTACCAACAGAAGGATACGAACTTAAATATTACCGGGAACTGAAAGTTGCTATGAACAACCATATCTACCTGACTATTGATAGGCATTATTACAGCGTCCCATTCAGATGGACCGGGGAGAAGGTAAAAGTTATCTATACCCGTTCTATTGTGCGTATCTATGCCCAAGGGGAGATGGTAGCAATACATCCAAGAGATTACACGCCTGGTGGTTATTCAACGGTTCCTGAACATTTATGCTCAACTCATCAGCATTATCTGAAAAGAAGTCCCGCATATTATATGCAAAGAGCTGAGCAGGTATCCGAACCATTGTTACAACTTATACAGTGCCTCTTTGATGGAGGCAGACCGCCGGAGCAAAACTACCGCACCTGTGATGGCTTACTAAACATTTACCGAAAAACAACACCTGAGATCTTTAACACTGCCTGCAAGATGGCTCTTGATTATAAATGCTATTCCTACAAGTATATATTAAACATGGTAGAAAAGATACAAAAGCATGGTTTGCCGGAAACAGAAACATCGGTTCCCTTACCCACTCATGAAAACATCCGTGGCCGGGAGTATTACAATCAACTTTCATTAAATCTTTAAATTAAAATTATGGTACAACAAATTGATCTTAAACTACGCCAGATGCGTCTTGCCGGAATGGCTCGCGGCTGGCAGGCATTGAATGAAACAAGACAGGTGTTCGACATCTCCTTCAGTGAAGGGTTGGAAATCCTCATTGAAAGAGAGGAGGAAGAGCGAAAGAACAACCGGTTTAACCGGATGATCAAGGGAGCCAGGTTCCGTTATCAGGCAAGTCTAGAGGAACTAAGTTATGAACCATCGCGTGGACTTAATAAATCAATGATTACTGCTCTTGCTACATGCCAGTACAATACCAAAGGAGAATCTGTTATAATCACTGGGGCCACAGGTTGTGGAAAGAGTAATGTTGCTTCAGCTCTCGGTCATCAGG
>PMEC01000210.1 GCA_003155705.1 Bacteroidales bacterium | reverse complement strand
GCATATTATCAGACAAAAGAAGAAATGGATCTGGCTTATAAAAACCTCAAAAGACAGAAGGATCTTCTGAATAAAGGTGTGGGGGTAGAAAAGGATTTGGAAGAAGCAGAAGTAAATTATGCTTTGAAAAAGAAAGATTTTGAAAATGCTTATGCCAGCCTTAAAGTTTTCCAGGTTGATACATCTGATTTACAGTTAGGACAACCGTTAATAGTGCGTTCCCCAATAAAAGGCACAATAGTGGAAGACAATATTGTTATCGGGCAATATTTAAAGGAAGATTCAAATCCTGTTGCCACAGTGGCTGAGCTTAGCAAAATATGGGTTGCCGGACAAGTAAAGGAAAAGGATATACGCTATATCAACGATACTTCAAAAGTGGAAATAAAGCTGATAGCTTTCCCTGAAAAACTTATTAAAGGCCGGATATACCACATCAAATCACTTATTGACGAGGATACCAGATCCGTGCAAGTCCTCATTGAGTGCGACAATAAGGATAAAATAATGAAGCCTGGAATGTATGTTACAGTCAAGTTCATTCATGACATTGAAAATGCCATAGTTGTGCCTTCCAGTGCAATTTTTCAAATAGATGACGCCAGCTATGTTTTTATTCATACTAATAAAAACAAATATCTGAAACAGAAAATAGAAACTTTTACTGAGGATAAGGACAGCGCATTAATTAAATCCGGGTTAAAAGCAGGTGATAAAATAATCTTTAAAGGAGGTTATTATTTACTCGAAGAAAAATAGTCACTTATGAAAGGAATTATTAGGATATCGGTTCTGAACCGATGGATGATGGCAGCTCTATTTCTGTTGATAGGAATTTTCGGTTATTATTCCTGGAAACAACTTGCAATTGATGCTTATCCCGACATTGCCGATGTAACTGTACAAATAGCTACACAGGTTCCCGGGTTAGCAGCTGAAGAGGTCGAACAGCAAATAACCATTCCTATTGAAAGAGTGCTTAACGGAATGCCAGGACTGGTAAGCATGAGAAGCAGAAATACATTTGGGATTTCTATCATAATACTTGTTTTTCAGGATGGTGTTGATGACTATTGGGCACGGCAACGTGTGCAGGAAAGGCTTGCAGATGTTGAACTCCCTTATGGAGCCACACCGGGATTAAATCCTCTTACCTCTTCAATAGGTGAAATCTATCGCTATATAGTTGAAAGCAAAAGCCACGATTTAAGGGAATTAACAGACTTAAACAAATGGGTTATTATTCCCAGATTAAAACAGGTAACAGGTGTTGCCGATGTAAGTAATTTCGGTGGTATAACAACACAGTTCCAGATAGAAATTAATCCTAAAAAACTGGAGCAATATTATCTTTCACTCGCCGATATTACCGAAAAAGTTGAAAAAAATAATTCCAATGCCGGGGGAAGTATGCTTAATCGTGGAGATCTTAGCTACGTTATCCGGGGCATTGGTTTAGTAAAAGACCTGGACGATTTAGGTAAAGTTGTCGTTAAGACTGTAAATGGAGTACCTATATATCTGAATGATTTGGGTGTATTAAAATATGGAACTCTTGAACGCAAAGGCGTGCTAGGGTTCACTGACAAAAAACGTGATTATACAGAAAGTGTTGAAGGGACAGTTCAATTATTAAGATGGCAAAACCCATCGAATGTTCTGGATGGTGTACATGAAGCCGTAGAGGAATTGAACACGAAAATACTTCCCGAAGGCGTCACAATTCATCCTTTTTTAGATAGAACTGATCTTGTAAATACTACGCTCAATACTGTTTCACATACCCTATTATTTGGAATGTTATTAGTCCTGCTTATTTTAATAATATATCTGGGAAGCTGGCGTGGGGCGCTAATCGTTGCAATCACTATACCATTATCCTTGCTTGTTGCTTTTACACTTATGCGCCTGACAAATATTCCTGCCAATTTGCTTTCACTTGGCGCAATTGACTTTGGAATAATAATAGAAGGCGCCATAATAACAATGGAAACCATTTTAAAAAAGAGGGAAGATCATCCCGAATTGGAACTTGAATCAGGATCAATTATTGATCGGGTTTATGAAGTTGCTAAACCCGTACTCTTTTCAACCATTATTATTATCACGGCCTATCTTCCATTATTTGCTTTTGAACGGATTGAAAAAAAGCTTTTCACTCCCATGGCATTCACTTTAGGCTATGCATTATGCGGAGCATTAATGGTTGCTTTGCTTTTAATTCCGGGATTAACCTATGCCGTTTACCGCAAACCACAAAAAACATATAAAAACAGATGGCTCGAAAAGCTGACTGTTATTTTTGTCAGGCATACAGGGAAAATATTGGACAAACCCGGAAAAATCTTCCTGCCTTTAGTAATCATAGTTGTAACTACTGTCATTTTATGTATCACAGTAGGCAAGGATTTCCTGCCTGATCTCGATGAGGGTTCTTTATGGCTGCAGGTTCAGTTACCACCTGGAATCTCGCTCGAAAGAGCAAAATCAATGAGCGACACGTTGAGAAAACACGTTATAAAACATGATGAAATTACCTATATCATGAGCCAGACAGGCAGAGATGACCAGGGAGTGGATCCATTCTCAAAATCACATATCGAATGTTCCATTGGTTTAAAACCTTATAAAAATTGGACAAAAGGTAAAACTAAACCCGTTTTAATTGATGAATTATCAGATGAATTTAAGAAAATGCCCGGTTATGATATCGGTTTCTCACAGCCGATAATTGACATGGTAATGGATCAGATTGCCGGAGCTCATAGTGATCTGGCTATAAAGATATTTGGCGATGACCAGAAAGAATCAAGACGAATTGCTGAAGATATTTTAAAAACAATCAGAACAATCCCCGGCGCCGAAGACCTGATAATTGACCAGGAACCACCGATGCCCCAGTTGAAGATAACTGCAGACAGGGACAAAATTGCAATGTATGGTTTAAATGTTTCTGATGTAGCAGAACTTATTGAGGTAGCAATTGGCGGAAAAGCTATTTCACAGGTGTTTATTGGAAATAAAGTGTACGATATAACTTGCCGTTTTGATGAAGAAAGTCGTGACACTCCTGAAAAAATTGGGAACCTGATGCTTACCTCATCAAGCGGAGCAAAGATACCCTTGTCACAGGTTACCGATATTAAATTGACCACAGGTGCAAGTACAATTACCCGTGAAATGAATAAAAGATACCTGGCAGTCCGGGTTAACCTGCGTGGAGTTGACCTGACCACATTTCTTAAATCAGCCCGTGAAAAAATCAATAAAGAAGTGAAATTTGACCGCGGAAAATACAACATAAAATGGGGTGGTCAGTTTGAAAATCAAAACCGGGCTTATGCGCGACTGGCTCTGATTGTACCTCTTGCTCTGGCAATAATGTTTCTGCTGCTTTTCGGAGCCTTTGGCAAACTGCGGCAGGCAGCTGTACTTATGGGCGTCATTCCTTTGGCGCTGTTTGGTGGAATGATTGCTTTAAATGTCAGAGGAATGACTTTAAATGTGTCATCGGCAGTTGGTTTTATTGCTTTATTCGGAGTTTCCATACAAAATGGAGTTATTATATTTTCCCGGATTAATATCCTGCGAAAACACGGAATGCTTTTAAAGGAAGCTGTTTCAGCAGGAGCACGTCATTGTTTCCGGCCGGTTATCATGACGGCAACNNGCTACAGTAATAGTATACGGGCTGTTTTTCGCTACCATTATTTCACTTTATGTATTACCGGCATTATATTATATGGTTGAAAAACGTTGGGGAAAGGAGGAACAAAATCATGACAAATAAAAAATATTCCAAAATGATAATAAAAATTGGTCCGAGTTTTATGTTACTTTTATTGATATCACATCTTGCATTTTCGCAAACTGATTCGTCATTTAGTTGTAATGACCTTAGTTATAAGGATTATTTGAAGATGGTTGTCAGCAGTAATCTTGATTATACAGCTGAAAAATTCAATATTAATATAGCAGATGCGACGATCGAAGCAGCAAAGGTTTTTCAGAATCCAGCGCTGTCGGTTAACTGGTTTAGACCAAATGGGAATTATGCAATAGCCAGTTATCCTAGTTATTCAGCAGGAATTATGAAAACTTTTGAATTAGGACAAAAACGCAAAGCCCGTATCAATCTGGCTGAAAGTGAAAAGTTAATGTCTCAGGCATTATTATCAGATTTTTTTCTGAATCTGGTAGCTGATGCAACCACTGATTATTTAAATGCATTGAAAAAAAGATATTTATACGAAGTGATGCTGAATTCATATAATATTATGAAGAAATTATCTGATTCAGATAGCGTAAGGTTTAGTCTTGGAAGCATTATGAAGATTGATGCTACCCAGAGCAAAATTGAAGCCGGCTCCTTACTAAATGAATTAATTCAGGCTGAAACAGAAAGAAATAATGCTTATCTTAAATTATCTGTTAACACAAGTTCCTTCCATCAGTATACTTTATATATTCCTGAGAATGATTTCAGTAACATAAAAAGAAGCTTTGTATTAAACGATCTGATCACAACCGCTTTAAATAACAGAGCTGATTTGCAGGCAGCCCTTCATAATATTGAGGTTTCTAAAAACACTCTGAAATTGACCAGGAAAGAAAGAATAACCAATATAGATTTAAATATTGAAGCCAGTAATTTTTATATAAACAATTTAATGGATCCGTCAGCATCAGCAATTTCAGCAGGAATTTCTATCCCTCTTAAATTCTCGAATATCCGTAAAAGTGATATAAAAATCGCTCAATTTCAGGTAGAACAGATAGAATTACAATATAAACAGGCTGAAATAAAAATTCAGAATGAAGTAGTGCAGACATATAATCAGTATAAATCTTTGTGCAGCCAGGTAGAAAATTATAATCAGGGGCTTCTGGAACAGGCAAAAACAGTCTTAAACGGTAAAGTTTATAGTTACTCCCGTGGTGAAACTTCGCTGCTTGAGGTACTGAATGCTCAAAGAACTTATAACGATCTGCAAACCTCCTATTACGAAACATTGTATAATTGTTATACGGCGTTAGTGGAACTCGAAAAAGCAGTCGGAAATTGTAATATTGATTTATAGAGATTTTGAAAGAGAAAATCATTTAGCATTCCATAAACTTGACATTCATCAAATAATATCCTAAATTTGTTTATTATTAAAAGAGAATTATTCTCATTAGACAATTATTAGTGATGAAGGTTGGTGAAATAAGAAATAAACTTATTGAAAAAGGGCTAAAAGTAACCCCTCAGAGAATCGCTATTCTTGAAGCTATTGTCAAACTCAATAATCATCCTACTGCAGAAAATATAATCGATTATATCAGGAAAAATCATCCAAATATTGCAACTGCAACCGTTTACAAAGTGCTTGATGCTTTAGTAGAAAACGGATTAATCAAAAAAGTAAAAACAGAGAAAGATATTATGAGATATGATGCCGTAATGGAAAGCCATCATCATTTATATTGTTCAGAGTCTGACAGGATTGAGGATTACAAGGACAATGAACTTAATGAATTGCTTGAAAAATATTTTGAAAAAAAGAAAATACCCGATTTTAAGATTGAAGATATTAAACTTCAGATAATAGGTAAGTTCATAAAAAATAAATGACCATTTATAAACTAATACGTATTAAAAATGGAAAACAATTCGGAAAAAATCAGCAAATGCCCCGTAACAGGAGCTGTAAACAAGCATAGTGCCGGTACAGGAGGTACAAAAAACATCAACTGGTGGCCAAATCAGTTAAAACTAAACATACTACGACAACACTCTTCATTATCCAACCCAATGGGAGAAGAATTTAATTACGCAAAAGAATTTAAAAGTCTCGATTTGCAGGCCATCAAAAAAGACCTTCACAAACTAATGACCGATTCACAAGATTGGTGGCCGGCAGATTTCGGCCATTATGGACCGTTATTTATCCGTATGGCATGGCACAGTGCAGGCACATACCGTACAGGAGATGGACGTGGTGGTGCAGGAAGCGGACAACAACGTTTTGCCCCGCTTAACAGTTGGCCGGATAATGTCAACCTCGACAANNGCACGAAGGCTGATTTGGCCAATCAAGCAAAAGTATGGCCGGAAGATATCCTGGGCAGACCTTATGATCCTTACCGGTAATGTAGCCCTGGAATCAATGGGATTCAAAACCTTTGGATTTGGCGGTGGGCGTGATGATGTTTGGGAGCCGGAAGAAGACATTTTCTGGGGTTCCGAAACCAAGTGGCTGGAAGGTGACAAACGTTACTCCGGCGAACGCGACCTTGACAATCCCCTTGCAGCCGTACAAATGGGGCTGATCTATGTGAATCCGGAAGGGCCAAACGGAAATCCTGATCCTGTTGCAGCGGCTAAAGATATTCGCGAAACGTTTGCCCGTATGGCCATGAACGATGAAGAAACCGTGGCCCTTATTGCCGGTGGGCATACCTTTGGTAAAACCCATGGAGCCGGAGATGCGGGACTTGTTGGACCGGTACCTGAAGATGCCGGTATTGAAGAGCAGGGCTTAGGCTGGAAAAGCAAGTTTGGCTCAGGAAAAGGAGGCGACACAATCTCCAGCGGATTGGAAGTTACATGGACACAGACACCCGCCAAGTGGAGTTATTATTTCTTCGAAAACCTGTTTAAATACGAATGGGAACT
>PMEC01000043.1:27424-31073 GCA_003155705.1 Bacteroidales bacterium | reverse complement strand
ATACTCAATTAAGAAAATGAAAACCAAACTTGAAAAGGCGATTTTTGAAACGATGAGCAATAATCCCAATAACTGGAAGGGAATTTTCTATTTCAACCCTAACGACCCAAGAATATTAGTTCGAAAGATTAATCCAAGAATGGGTTGGTCTTATAATTGGGCGAGTCCATACTCCTACATTGCTTTTATTTGTATTGTTTTGATTACGGCAGCCTGTTTTATTTTNNCTAAATTATAGCATCTGCTTTTATCAGATGTTGTATTACTTGGAGAAGGAGCTTTAATTAAGCTGTTTTTACATTAAATGTATCAATGTATCAAAAATACCACTCTACAGAAAATGAGTCATTGGTGAGTTTATCCGCCATCCGGCGGAATTCCAGTATGCCCCAAACAGAGAATACAACTAGCTTCACAAAGGAATCCAGTGGTTATTAATTCTGAATCTTCAGCTTCCCTTCCAGAACAACAGCCAGAACTGTTATATATTCATCAAGGACATTTTCAGGTACATCTATAAATATCAGGCCGGCATTATTGCTCCAGTACGGTTTCAGATATTCTTTCCACAAAAGTTTAGTTCCGTTTCCTACAACATAAATCCTGTTTATTTTATTCTTAACTCCCTCCAGCATCACCTGTCCCCGGGGATTTCCATGAACAAAAAGATATAGCATTGCACTGTCTTTGCTAATAGTTGTCGGACCATAAAAACACCCTTCCGGAAGTCCGCCTTCGGTACCATAAATTGCCTCCAAGTGCTTTTTTGTCCATCTCCCCAGATCTTTCAAGACAGAGACTTCCTCTGCAGGAATTGTACCATCAGCTTTTGGGCCGATGTCAAGAAGCAGGTTCCCTCCTTTTGAGAGACACTCGGCAAATATTTTTATTATCTGTTCTGAACTTTTGAAATTTCTGTCGTTTTGCTGATAGCCCCAGGAATCATTAATTGTCATGCAAAGCTCCCAGTATTTGTCAGCCGGTCTCGTCATAGGCAACCCCTGTTCCGGTGTTGAGTAATCACCATACCCCTGCAGCCGTGAATTAATAATTGCTTTCGGATTTTGTTTCAGGATCAACTCTCTGATCTCTCTTGCTTTCCATTTATCAGCGCTCTGTTCCCAATCCCCGTCAAACCAAAAAAGATCAGGTTTGAAATTTTCCCCAAGTTCTTCGATCTGGGAATGATTAAAAACTGTAAACCGGTTCCATTTCACAGAATCATCTGAGTATTTTTTTTCATTTTTCGTGAAGTTTGGATAATCAGGATTTGACCAGTCAAGCAATGAAAAATAAAGGCCCTCTTTAATTCCGAATTTTTTGAGAGCATTACAAAAGGGAGCGACTAAATCATGGGCAGCAGGACTTTTCTTAACGACGCTGAGATCTCCTGCTTTTGTGTCCCATAAAGCAACACCGTCATGGTGTTTTGTCGTCAGCACGGCATATTTTGCTCCGCTTTCATTTATAAGAGAAGCCCATTCTTCCGGATTATATTTCGCTGCGGTAAATCCGTTCAGCTGCTTCATATAATCCACATAAGAAATATATCCGTTATAAAACGACCACGATTCATCTATCCCGTTAACAGCATATATTCCCCAGTGAATAAAAATTCCAAGTTTTGCATCTTTGAACCATTGCATGCGGGCGGTTTTCATTTCTGATGATTCCTGGGCTGAAGAGCTGCAAACAGAAACAAATGCAATAAGAAACAACAATATTCTATATTTCATTTTTTTTGAGAATTAGGAAAAATCAAATCCTGAAATATATGCCGGGGCTTCATAAAATCCATCCTTTTCTTTTTCATCAAAGTTTAAAAAACGAATATAAACGAGCCCGGGCTTTGCATTCAACATCCTGTTCAATGCACCCATATTTACTTCTGTTCTCATTTTATCGTACAGATAACTCCTGTCATCAAGCCATGTAAGTCCCGTGTAGTATCCTTCTGAAGCACAAACAGATTCAAATAGTGTTGCCAGATTTTTTTCATATCCTTTTTTGCAATAAATGGCATCAAATACCAGGTACCTGAATTCACCCGGAGAAAAAAGACGCCGGTAGTATGGAACCCTGGGAAGCAAATTCATTATTACCCTACCCCATATTCCGGGGATATCATATATTTTGTGAATTCCCGGAATTGCACTCACCCCGGCTATAATTTTTCCTTCTTCTTTCAGGACATAGTACTTATCTCCATAGAACGAATATTCTGTTGTAAAAAGAGAATGGTTTTTATAATAATCAGAAAGGAGTTCTAATATTTCGGGTTTTTCCTCTTCCTTTAATTTTGAGACGCGGTTATCCTTTCCTGGAGAAAACCTGCTGAATGCAACAGTCAGAAAAGACCTCACATATTCATACCCCGCCTGGCTTATCAGGTTTTTAGACCGTTCATTCATGCTTTCAAGAAAAGCGTACATTATGTGTTTATCTCCTTCTTTCACGTCATGAAGATCAAGGAGATGCGGCTTACTAAAGATTTCAAGTGTCTTTTGTTTAAAGGAATCTTCTCTCTCAGGCACCAGCGGTTTTTTTCTTCTTTTTTTCCACCCGGGTTCAAGCTGATAGGTAGATTGCATCGCCAGATATCTCAGGTATGTTGAAGGATATAAAAGGTTCCCCTGCCCTGATATCCGGAAACAGGAACCAATAGTGCCAGTCACCTGATTTTTTTTATAAAGAGAAACGAATCTTATTTTGTCTCCGTAAGCTTCAATGCGGGGAGACACATTCTGAAGTGAATATCTTATTCCTCCTTCCGATCCCTGAATTGTATGATCCAGAAGATAGAGTATCTCTTCATTGGCATGATCCGATACTCTTACCTCAAGATCTTTATATTTAAAGACAACTCTTTCAAACATAACTTTTTATTGCAGTGTGTGTACTATATTAAGTGTTTTACACGTCAGGATCCTGGTAGAGAAGATTCGAAATACTTATGAAAATAACCATCGAGTATCTGTCAGGAAATAAAAGACAACAGGGTTTGTGCGATAAAGAGATCTTCAGGATTTGTAATCTTTATATTTTCCCGGTTGCCTTCAACCAGGTGAATTTTTTCTCCGGTCTTTTCAAGGACAGTAGCGTCATCAGTAAAAGACGGATCAAAATCCTGAAGATAGGCTTTCTTTATTTTTGCCACATCAAAAACCTGCGGTGTCTGAACCTGCTTGATATACATTCTGTTAACAGGCGTATTCCCCTTGTCATCTTCAAGTCTTAAAGAATCTGCAGGGCTTATTACAGGAATGGCATTACCATATTTCCCGGCAGTTTCAAAACATCTTTTTATTGTTTCATTACGCACAAGGGGTCTTACCCCGTCATGGATGGCAACCAGTCCCGGTGAATTTACAAATTCCAGCCCATGTTGTACCGAGATAAATCGTTTTGACCCGCCTTTCACAAGAGTATGTGGTATGTCAAAAGCGTATTTTTTCTGAAGATCGTTCCAGAATCTGAGCTGGTTTTCAGGGAGAACTGTTATGATTTCAATAGAATCATCGAAATCCCTGAATCTTTCAATAGTGTGCATCAGCACGGGACGGCCGGCAAGTTCAAGATATTGTTTGGGAGTATCCATTCCCATCCGCTTGCCACTCCCCCCGGCTACAATTACCACATATAGATCCAT
>PMEC01000043.1:15250-27404 GCA_003155705.1 Bacteroidales bacterium | reverse complement strand
ACCATAAAATCTGGCAATCTTTCATTAACAACCTTTCTGATCCCATCAAGCATGGCAATAAGCTGTTCTTCCGAAAGATTATCCTTTTTAACCTGGTCATAATCAGGAAATATAAGACCAATGAGCTTATTATCCTCTGAAATTACCACTGATTCAGTTACATATTTCTGGTTGTTGATCACAGATTCTATCTCTTCGGGATAGATGTTTTTACCTGATGGACCAAGTATCATGCTTTTGCTTCTTCCTTTAATATAAATATTACCTTCTTTATCAATTACGCCAAGATCGCCAGTGTGCATCCAGCCATTTTTATCAATCACTGCATTGGTGGCTTCTTCGTTTTTGTAATAACCAAGCATTACGTTTTCCCCTCGAAGTATTATCTCACCAACCTGGTTCTCGGGATCAGAAGAATCAATTGTTACCTCAAGCGTATCGACAGCCCTGCCNNTCTGCATTGAACGCGGCACCTCCGATAACAATCTCCATGAACCTTCCTCCAAATGATTCTGTGAGCTTTTCACGTATTTTTTTGAAGAGAATTGTATTTAAACCGGGAATTAAAAGAAGGAATTTCATCAATGGTTTATTGATAACCGGGATAATCTGTTTTTTGTATATCTTTTCAATTACAAGGGGGACCGATAATATAAGTCTTGGCTTTATCTCTCCGAATGCCTGGAGGACAATCTGCGGAGATGGAGTCTTGGACAATATTGTAATGTGACATCCGTATGTAAAGGGGAACAGGAATTCAAAAGCACATCCGTAAGTGTGAGCAAGAGGTAAAAATGAAACCACGGGGTCTCCCGGTTTTAACGGCATATTATTCTGTGCATATCTTACATTGGCAGCAAGACTGTTATGTGTTATCATTACGCCTTTTGAAAATCCTGTAGTGCCTGAGGTGTAACTTATTACCGCAAGATTATCGTTTGAGATATCAGAGAACTTAACATCTTCCGGTTTTAGCTCCGGAAATTTCTCACTAAATTTGTTATCAAGCCCTGAATAGTTTTTTTTCAGGGCTTCTTCCCTTGAAGTAATAAAAGAAAAATCATCGAGTGACAATACGGCTGTTATTGCCTGTATTTTCCCGAGATCAAAAGTTTCCCAGATTTTGTCATCAACAAACAATATTTTTGAATCTGAATGATTAATAATGTTCTGGTGATCTTCAGGTTTGAAGTCAGGCAGTATCGGGACAATTACAGCTCCATATGATACAACGGCCAGATAAACAATACACCAGTTTGCAGAATTTCGTCCGACAAGAGCAATCTTATCGCCCTCTTTTATTCCGGCTTCTCTGAGGAAAATATGCAGTTTGATCATCCTTTCGGCAATTTCCCTGTATGAATACTCTCTCTCTTTATAGTTTGATAAAGCCTCGATGTTCCAGTTTTGCTTTATACTCTGTTCAATGTACCCTATTAAACGTTCTTTAATCATGGAATTAGGTTTTTAATCGTTTCCTGAACTTATAATCTGACAAGTAACCAGAGATAGAATGAACGAAGGTTTAGTAAATAAATTCTTTATTATTCAATGATATTAAATAAAAAACATAACCAGCAGTGCAATAATACAAAGTGTATTTACCAGGGTAAAAAAATAATTAAAATTTTCCCTTTTTTTTCTGAACTGGCCAAGTTTTCTTGCCAGTATGCCAATCGTTGGAACAAAAAGGACTATCAGAAATGCAAAGAACTCAATGTCAGGAAAAACCTTATCAATACCACCTTTGTGAAGCAATGAAATATAGACAATTATCATTAATATTAAAAGGTACAATAAATAACTCCCTTTTAGAAGAAGAGTCGAAACCGGTCGGGTTTTGTGCAGAATATGAGGCTTCAGATAAGCGTAGGCAATTGCAAAAGCGATAACAATGAGGACTATTCCAAGGATGTTGTTCAGGGCAGTGTTGGGTGTATCCATGTTAATAAAGTTTAAGTCCTATTGTTCTTTTTCCGACCAGATCAGAGAGCTGGCTCCCAGCACGGCTGCGTTTTGTGTGCTAAGCTCCGAAAGTAATAATTTTACTTTGTCCTTATATATACTTAAAAGGTTTTGTTCCATATATCTCTTTGTGGGCTCAAAGATGAGGTCTTCAGCAAGAGCAAGGCCGCCAAAAAGAAATATTGCTTCCGGATTAGTAGTTGCCACGACATCGGCCAGCTTGAATCCAAGCATCCTTCCTGTATGTTCAAATGCTCTTATTGCTATGGCATCTCCGTTTTTAGCAGCGTCGTGGATTATTTTAGCATCGAGTTCCTCAAAGCTAAATTTTCTGAGTTCACTTGGCTCAAGTTTATCAGCCAGGATTTTCAGAACAGTTCTTTTTATTCCGGTGGCTGAAACATATGTTTCAAGGCAGCCTTTCCTACCGCATCCGCAATCCCGGTTTGATTCTCCGGGTCTGATTGCCGTATGTCCTATTTCCCCTGCAAATCCATCATGCCCATAAACAAGTTTGCCGTCCACAACAAAACCGCTTCCCAGTCCGGTTCCAAGTGTTATAACAACAAAATTTTTCATCCCACGGGCTCCCCCGTAAATCATTTCCCCGACAGCTGCGGCATTTGCATCGTTTGTAACAATAACCGGGAGATTTGTATGTTTTTTGAAAATTTCCGCAAGCGGAATAATTCCTTTCCAGGGAAGATCTGCCGGATATTCTATTGTTCCTTTGTTAATATTTCCCATCGGAGCCCCAATGCCAAAACCAATAATCTCTATATCATACCCGATCTTCGGCATGGCAACCATTATCTTTTCATAAAGCGCTGCAACAAAAACTTCCGGTTCTTCATAATTAGATGTTTTTATTTTGTCGCTGGCCAGAATATGACCATCGCGATCTACAAATCCAAATACAGTGTTGGTCCCTCCAATATCAACACCAACAACAACTTGCTTTTTTCCCATTATGAAACTGATAGATTCTTAATAAATGTAAATATAACATTTACAATCTTATCAGTAAAGAAATTTCGGTTTTTTCAGGAAAGTGAAAAAACAAATGATTTATCCTCCGATAAATTCATTACCGACCTTTCGTGCCCTTACCGGTTTGTCAAGATCAATGCCAAGCGCAAGTCCGGTCTCAACCAATAAGTTCCAGCCGGCGGCAAGCTGAATATATTCCTTGTATTCTCCTCCGTCAGGAATGGAGATAGATGGGAAGAGAGATGATCCTGATGTGAGTGATATTATCTTCATCCCAACTCCTTTTACAAGACACTCATTAAACTTATCTTCTTCTTCTTTAAATGGATCTATCCATATAAGTACTTCATTTTTATCCATCACTTCTTCAATTCCATGCACAGCAAAGGTGCCTTCGAGGTAAGCCGACTTTTTCCTGGTTATTTCGTTCGTTTTCAGCGCAAGCTCCTCTGCTACTCCATTGTTTCTCCCTGCAAAATAAATAACGCTGGCACTCTTCATGATCTCAGTAATTTCAGCAGATATTTTAATTGAAAGAGCTTCTTCTGCCTTTTCTGCAAATTCAGAAAATCCTTTCATCTTAATTCCTCTTAGTTGATGAAAAAGTGAATCGTAAAAAAGTCCCTGTTCAATCACGGATTTCGTTGCTGCAACAGCTTCTTCTTTTCCGCATGAAAGTATATGCGTGTCAGAAACTAATTCCTGAAGCATGGTTTTTTCATTTGCTGTTAGTCCGAAAACTGATTTGTGCCCCTGCTTTTTTAATAAGCTGACTAATCTTATAACTTCTTTTGTCTGCCCTGAATTGGAAGCAGCAAAAACGGCATAATCATCAAGTTTGTATTCCATTGCCTGGGTTGAAGCTTCGGTTATAACCGGTTTTGAAAAACCCCTTTTTAACAATGAATAAATGGCCCTTTTTGCCGGAAATATCCTGCTGCTTCCCTCTCCCGTCAGAAATATGCCTTTTTTGCCGGCAATTTTTTCCACAAATCGAGAAGCCGATCCTGCATTATAATTTCTTATAATGTCGGGGGTTTGCATCATTTCCCTTACCAATGCATACTTGCTGTATTTTTCTTCCAAAAGATTCATTGCTTAATTTATTTTTTAATTAAAAATGAATGAAGTTCTTTCTGAACTAACGGTTCCATCTGAAAACCACCGCCAAGATGCTGCCAGTAAACTTCAGCATAATCCACTCCTGCTATTTTGCCGTAATTCATGTTGCCTTCAAGGACAAATCCGAAAAAATCGTCCATTTTATGCATGTGTCGCATCAGGTCAATCTGAGAAATATGATATTCAAGCATTTTCTTCTTTGTTTCAATCACACTTGACACATCAATATAAAAATGAGGGGGTGGAATTTTTGTTCCAAGCGGATCGGTAAGAGAGAATGGAGATGAATGATATAGAAGTGGCGTATTGTTTAACGGTTTCTCATCAACAGGTACAGGATCGAGAGAAGAAATCATTGCAGCCGTTTCAACAATATTGGCAGTGGTTCTGTGATCAGAATGGTAATCTACAGGCAGATGCGTGAATATAATTCCTGCTTTAACTTTCCTGATGAGAGATACCGTTCTGAGGCGGATCTCTTTATCATCAAACAGGAAACCATCCGTGCCCCCTAATGAGAAATATTCGGCATCGAGTACTGAAGCGGCTTTACGCGCCTCTTCGTTTCTCATCTTTGTAGTCTGTTCCATTCCCATATTACAGCCGCCAAGATTTCCTCCGGTCAGGGTTGCTATTACTATCTTATATCCCTTGTCCTTTAACAACTTGAGAGTTCCGGCATTCCATGCTTCTGCATCGTCGGGATGAGCATGGATGGAAAGAACTACTTTATTGAATTCTGTACTTTTCATTTATATTCAGAATCAGATGAAAATTAGCATGTTGCAATCATCAAATTTTTAAATTTCTCCCGTTATACAAATTTCAAAACTCCAAAAAAATCAGGCTGATGATAGTCCGGATTCTTTGTCCCGACAGGATTCCAGGTAAGATAATGCGGTTGTGCTAATTTATCTCCGCATTTATAAAAATTTGCCCTGAATATTGTTCCATAAAAATCTTTCAATTTATGACGGAAAAAGGCTTCTTTCGGTATTGCAACGGTAATTGACCAGGAGTGTTTTCCTTTTTTCTCTTTAAACGGTTTTGTCCCGGAAGAACCCATCCGTCTGATACTATCAATAACAGAAACCGGAGCCAGAGAACTGTCTTTCCTGCAAGTCCCTGCTCCCAATAAACAGGTGCCGATAGGATTGAATTCAAAATTGTAGTATATCCTGTCTTCGGCCGGAGACACAAAAAATTCCACACAGGAATCTTCACAAACCATCTGGTTTGATTCTGTCTTCTCAGCTTTTATAAATGCCTCATTAACATAATATTTCAGTAATATCTCTCTGTCGGTATATGCAATATTGAACCAGACATCAGGTCTGTAATTATAGTTTTCCCAGTTTAGAATGTCTATCAATTCACCGGGTCCATGGCTGTCTAGTCTTGCTGAAACTTCACTCAGATCAGGTTGTTTCCTTTCGAATGTCTCTTTCTTTACTTCAAGAATCTTCATGATAACATTATTTGCTTCTGAACTTAAAGAACCAGATAAAAGATAGTATATTCTTGCATCATTCTTATAGTCTGTTATTTTGATAATTCTTTCCATGCCAATGCTGCAGCACCCAGCACCGGAGCGTTATTTTCAGGAATAGCTGAAGGAAGTATTTTTATCGTTCCTTTATAAATAGGATAAATATGCTGATCGACATATTTTCTGACAGGATTGAAGAGAATATCTTCTGCCTGCGCGAGTCCCCCAAACAAAAAAACGGCTTCCGGGCTCGAGAATGTGGCAGCGTTAATAATTCCCAGCCCAAGCATCTCTGCTGTATAATCAAATGCCTTAAGAGCAATGATATCTCCTTTTTCTGCCTCTTCGGCAATCAATTTGGCGGTAAGGCCAGAAGGGGCAATTCTCCGAAGCAGGCTTTCCTCTTTCATATCACTTAGCAGATACAAAACTGTACGAACCAGCCCGGGTGCAGATACATATGTCTCAAGACATCCCTGCCGGCCACACCCGCAGGCTCTGCCTCCCGGAACAACTATAGTTTGACCGAGTTCTCCGGCAAACCCTGTATACCCGTAAACAAGTTCTCCATTCACTACAATACCGCTGCCCATTCCGGTTCCAAGTGTAAGGATGATAAAATCTTTCATGTTTTTTGCTCCGCCAAAAATCATTTCCCCTATTGCTGCTGCTTTGGCGTCGTTAGTAATGGCAACCGGCAGATTAATTTTTTCTTTTATTAATGATGCTAACGGGACAATCCCTTTCCATGCAAGATTCGTTGCCAATTCGATCGTTCCCTTATGATAATTTGCATCTGGGGCTCCTACGCCCACCCCTTTTAATTCTATGTTGATAACACCGGAAGCAAGCTTCAAGATCGAGGTTGTAAGGACAGAGACAAAATCTTCTACCTCAGGATATGAAGTTGTATTAATCCTGTTTTCTGCCACAATAGATCCATTTCTGTCAACCAGACCGAAAACTGTGTTTGTTCCGCCAATGTCAACTCCGGCAACAACTTCTTTCATTTCTGATAATCTGTTTATTAAATACCTCCAGCCAGCCCGGTCAGATAATTCTTAATCTGATAAAATAATCGCCGGGGATGAATTCTGTCTGTCAGCAAAAATATATAATATTTTTCCAATTTCACTAAGTTCAGAATAAAACGAACCGCCGGTTTGTGTATTCTATTCTTTGTTATTAATAATTGGGTCCTGCAAGCTCTGATTATTTTATTCTTTTTTTGCCCTGAGCTTCTGATCTTTCTGATTCTTTTTACTTAAATCCCAGGGAAGCACATTTTCCCAGTTAGCCTTAATTTCAATTTCCCCCGGAAAATATGATACTGGTTCCGGCTGTCGTTTTGTTTTATAGTCTCCAGTTGTCCATTTTCCATCACCGTTCAAATCATAGATTGCACGAAGACGGTAATTTCCGGGCTCAAGTAAAGAAAACTCTATCTTGCTATCTCCCTTTATCTTTCTTTCGGATAATACTTTTTCCTGGTGATCAAGAAGCTGAATAATGACTGCCTCGCTCACCCTGGAGATATTCATTGTCAGTTGTCCGTATGAATCCGAGAACCTTATTGAAAACTTTATACCAATTGAATCGGCAACCTTTCCATATATGTTACCAAATGATCCGGAATCAGCAACAAACAGATATGTCGAATCCTCTTTGAATTTTGATTTTAGATAATATTTTTTTGAGTTTAAACTATCTTTTTTAAGAACATAGGGAATTTTGGTCTTGCTTTTTTTATGAGTTTCATACAGGTGTATTTTCGTTGTATCAGGAGCCCGGAATGGCGTTTGTGATAAAAATATTATTTGTTGATAAGGTTTTAAGAACCCATTCATTAGGTTTGTGGTGTAGGTATATTTGGTCATTGCTTCTTTGTTTCTCATTGCCCTGGTTGAAACAAACCGCATCGGTATCGTATCAGTTTTTAATTTTGTAATTCCTGTTGAATCGGTATAAGGATAGTCGATAATAGTTTTTATTTGCTGCGTTGAATACAACGAACTATCTGTAAGCCACACATCTATTGTGTCTCCCGTCAGGTTTTTTTCTATGAAATAACTCTTTTTATCTGTGTCAGGAATTTTAAATTCAAATCCGATCGAATCGGGTGGTAAGGAAAGAGTATAATTAATAAGATATGCCGTTTTTCTTCCCGAAGAGGTAAGATAATGATTTTTTTTAAGCGCCGTGAACAGAAACAATTTATACTCTCCATCGATGTGAGGAATTTCTACGGGTTTTTTAAGTACGGTATTCCCTTTTGCGGGAGTCACTTTCGTGGTATCCTTAACCACCACTACTGGTAAATAATTCTTTGTACGATTGATCTCTGCAGGATTGTCCATAAACCCAAATCCTTCCTCCGGAAGATCATATCTTTTGTTGTTGTTTTTTTCCTGCAAACCAAACAGCTGATATGTTCCTTCTTTGACATTATTTATCCTGAAACCGCCTTTAATGTCGGCAAGGGTAATATAATCCGGCATTAATTTTATGGGGGCAGAATCGGCTAATTCTTTGTGCATCAATATAAGCGTGTTCTCGGGGGCTTCGAGATTGAAAGCCTTATAAATATTTCCTGTAACAGAAAGAGAATCAAGGACGTCACCTGTGGAAAAAACGAATTGAAAATTTGGTATGATGTTTCCTTCATTCAAATCTTTTATTGCATCCCCAAAATAAAGAGTATAGGTTGTGCTGTCTTTAAGCGCTTCGTGGAATTCAATAAAAAGACTTTTCCCTTTTAATTCTATGTCGGGTTTTTTAATGAGCGGCGGAGAAATCATAAACTTTTCATCCAGCTTGTCAAGAGGAGCTAAATATTCATCAAAAGTTATCACAATTCTATTCCCTGCAAAGTCGAGGGCTCCATTTTCAGGGATGCTCCTGACTACTTTCGGAGGAGTAATATCTCTGGGGCCGCCAGAAGGAGCTGCCTGTCTTGCGCAACTGAAAATCACAGAGATAGTGGCGGTAATAATCATCCAGGAGCGGTATGAACAGCCTTTCATCAGTTGAATTGTTAAATGAGTTACAAACTTACACCAAATTTTTTAAGTTCTGTTTATTCGTGTTTTTGAAAACACTAATCCTGTCATAAATGAAGCCAATTATTTTTTACCTTTGAAGCCATTAATAAAACAAGAGATATGCATTTATTTATTATTCCATGGGATCCTAATCCTGAAATTTTCCGGATTGGTTCTTTTGCAATCAGATGGTATGGTCTGTTATTTGCCTCCTGCTTCTTATTCGGATATATAATAATGAAGAAAATGTTTGAAAATGAAGGGCTTGGCGAAGATGTCCTTGACAGGTTGACAATATATATGGCCGTCGGGACAATTGTCGGAGCCCGGCTTGGACATTGTTTTTTTTATGAGCCGGCATTTTACATCAAACATCCTCTCGAGATTCTTATGGTCTGGCATGGTGGTCTTGCCAGTCATGGTGCTGCAATCGGGATACTTATTGCCCTTTGGTTATTTGTCAGAAAAGAAAAGAAAGGATATTCCTGGGTTATTGACAGAATAGCTGTTGTTGTTGCCCTGTCTGGCTTCTTCATCAGAATGGGGAATCTGATGAATTCTGAAATTTATGGTATTGAGACTACTGTTCCCTGGGGGTTCGTGTTTTTAAGAAATCATGAAGTTGCTCCAAAACATCCCACTCAGATTTATGAAGGCCTCGTTTATCTTTTTATATTCTTCCTGCTTTTCAGGATGTACTGGCGCGAAAAAGGACGGGTTTACCAGGGTCTACTAATCAGCATTTTTCTGATTCTTGTTTTTACGGCAAGATTTTTTATTGAGTTTCTAAAAGAAAATCAGGTCCCGTTTGAAGCTACAATGAAATTAAATATGGGCCAGTTGTTGAGTATCCCGTTTGTTCTGCTTGGAATTGTCTGGCTTTACTGGAGTCTGAAGAATAAAATACCCGGATTTATAAAAAAGTGATCCTCATTTAAGCACAATACCATAAAATAAAACATCAAGGATAGCTTTCAGTCTCTGATCAATATTCACTTCTCGTTTTTGCCAGAATAACGGCACTTCGAGCCCTTTCAATGTAGTCTGGATAGCCAGGGCTGTATATTCACTGTTTTTAACTTTGAATATTTTCTTTTTTGCTCCATCATATAATATCAACCTGAGAATGGCAATCTCTTCCCTGTCGTATTTTTCCCTGATCTTTTCGATAAATTCAAAATGATCAAGGTTTTTATCGAAAATGGCATTATAGTAATTTGAAAGTTTTTCGAACGATTTCATTCTTACAAAAACATATTTTTCCATCTTTCCTATTGGAGATTCGACAGATTTAATTGCCGTAGTAAGCTCATTTCTAAGTATATTAGCTTCGTAAAGAACAACCGCATCGAAAATTTCTTCTTTGCTGTTGAAATAATAATAAATAGAACTTTTCCCCATTTTCAGTGCTTTGGCCACCTCTTCCATNNTAAATAAATATCATCCCTGTCGACAAAGATAAAATATAATTAAAATGATTCAAAATATTTCGAATATTTTGGTCGATTATTCGAAAACCGAACCGGGGTTCACTAATCTGACCGGCCGTACAACATAGGCGTTTAAAATTATGATAAAACAATATTTTGTACTTTTGATGGTTAATTATTTTTACAGATAACACAAGAATTCAAATGAAAATCGGAGAAAAATATTATCGGAGCATCTGGTTCGAAGATTCTGAACCCGGAATAATCTCTGTTATTGATCAGGAAAAACTCCCGTTTTTTTTTGAAATTAAGAAACTTCAATCGGTCGATGATATTTATGCTGCAATAAAAGATATGACTGTAAGGGGTGCTCCCGCCATTGGTGTGGCCGGCGCTTATGGCATGTATCTTTCCACGCTCGAAATTGGGACACATACAAATATCCGTGAACATCTGAAAAATGCAGCAGAATATCTCATATCTGCCAGACCTACTGCGGTTAACCTTGGCTGGGCCGTTAATAAAGTTCTAGATAAGCTATCCGACAAAACAGACCGGCAATCTGTTTCGGAAAGTGCTCTTTCGGCTGCAAAAGAGGTTTGTGAAAACGAAGTAGAGAATTGCAGAAAAATAGGAATTAACGGATTATCTCTGATCGAAAAAATCAGCAATAATAAAGAAGGAGAACCGGTAAATATTCTTACTCATTGTAATGCCGGATGGCTTGCCTGTGTTGACTATGGTACGGCGCTGGCTCCGGTTTTTGCCGCTCAGGAAAAAGGTATTCCGGTTCATGTCTGGATCGATGAAACGCGTCCAAGAAATCAGGGCGCCCGCCTGACAACTTATGAACTTGCCAATTGTGGTATACCATATTCCCTGGTCACAGATAACACCGGCGGACACCTGATGCAACATGGACTTGTTGATATCGTTATTGTTGGAAGTGACAGAACAACGAGAAGAGGTGATGTGGCAAATAAAATCGGTACATATTTGAAAGCCCTGGCTGCTTTTGATAATAGTATCCCTTTTTATGTCGCCCAGCCTTCTTCTTCTATTGATTTCTCAATCAGTGATGGTTTATCTGAAATTCAGATTGAGGAGCGCGACCCGGAAGAAATAAGTATGGTTTCGGGTTTTGCGGAAGATAAAATTATGTCAGTAAGAATTTGCCCGGAGAACTCCCGGTCAGTAAATTATGGATTTGATATCACTCCGGCGCGTCTGATATCAGGGCTGATAACGGAAAAAGGAATTTGTAAGGCATCCGAAAAAGATATTAGTAAAATGTTTTTAGAAAAATTTAATTAATATGGAAGGGGTAGTAAAATTCAATTGCCATTGGAGTCAATCTGGCCCTGTGATCCCTGATGAACAGTATGAAATAATAAACTACTGGCGCGAGATTCTGTTTAACATGGATTTGATCGGAGCCTATGAAAACGGTGTCGGTTTCGGGAATATCAGCATGCGGGTTGGCACAGGAAATCAATTTGTAATAACTGGCTCTGCTACAGGAGAAATCCCTGAACTTGAACCAGGTCATTATGTTAAAGTTAATTCTTTTAATATCGACGATAATGCCGTTCAATGCTTCGGTCCGCTTAAAGCTTCATCTGAATCCCTTACTCATGCAGCAATATATATGTCAGATCCGGGGGTAAATGCAGTTGTACATGTTCACAGCATTGAGCTATGGAATGAATTGATTTATAAGGTTCCAACCACAAATCCATCAATGGATTATGGTACTGCCGGTTTGGCAAAAGACATTATCAGGTTATTTAAAGATTCTGATGTTTTTGAAAAAAGAATTATAATTATGGCTGGTGATCGCGCCGGAATACTGACTTTCGGACATGATATGGATGAGGCAGTTAATGTTCTGATGCAACATCTCAGGAAAAACGGATAAGACCAATTCCCGGTTTCTTTTTGTTATGCTTCTTGCAAAATTACCAGCAAATATATAATATTGCAGTCCGTTTTAACTCAGGGCCCATAGCTCAGCTGGTTACCCGCCCGTACCGAACGGTACGTTCGGGCGGGGAGCACCTGAGGGAACAGGATAGGCCAAACGTTCTTTAATATATTTTAGGGCCCATAGCTCAGCT
>PMEC01000043.1:0-15151 GCA_003155705.1 Bacteroidales bacterium | reverse complement strand
CATAGCTTTAGCGACGGCGGGCTTCGCTTTTTAACTCAATCCATATTTATACACAACAAGTTGATCACATGGTGGCGGGCTTCGGCGGGCAAAGCCCACTTTAATCTTCGCCCGCCATAGCTTTAGCGACGGCGGGCTTTTTATTTGTATATTTGTTCTTTATCGCTGTATAACTAAATTTCATGACATGGCGGGTTGCGGCGGACAATGCCCACTTACTCAACAATTCTGGTATGTCTATATCTTAAAATGTAGCAAAGGGGAATTATATACCGGATGTACTAATAATCTTGAAGATAGGATCAACCGACATAATATGGGACAAGTTATTGCCACAAAAAACAACTTACCCGTTGAACTTTTGACATATATTGCTTTTACAGATAAATACAAGGCGTACGATTTTGAAAAATATCTCAAGCAGGGATCTGGAAGAGCGTTTTCAAAAAGGCATTTGCAATAATCCATGAATATGTTCTTGCAAAGATGTCTTTTTTTGAGACAGGTTTTGAAGAAAAAAGTGGTGTTTTTTGATTGATTCTCTTCCTTTCAGGATCCAGGAAGTTTGGTTACAACCAGACATTAAAAAAGGCTGCATATGTCAGCCTGATTTTTAAGGTTTTTTAAGAAGTTTATAAAAGATATTTTTATTTTACTTCCCCCGGGACATTGCTTTTCATAGCACTGACCGTATTATAAGCAGGCTTTTATTTTTTTATATAATAGCAGATTCCTGCTAAACAAGTAAGATTTATGCAATGGGTCACTACATAGTTTGAAATTTCTCCGGAGGCAAAATTATTAAAAATGTAGGTGAAATTTGATTTAAATTGAAAAACGAACTTGTCCGTCAAGGGATAATCGAACCGTATTCCACTTTTCATCCCGATGAGGAAGGTATTAAATGTTTGCGATACGTTATAATTAATCCTTCTACTGGTGAATGTTGTGTCAGTGACATTACTAAGTTCGCCAGCATAATTACTTCCTTTTTGATTGCCAAATGCTAAAAAATCTAGACATGGCCCAATATTGAAAAAAAATCTGGATTTTTTACTAAAAGCTATTTCAGGAAGAAATGCAATAGAAACATATCTTAATTTAAAATTAGCATCAATAATTCTTGTATAGAAATGTTCTTCCATNNCCGCCACTATAATAAGAGTCTGATAATTTTGAATCAAAAAGAAAAGAATAATTAAATCCCTGATTTAATTCAATAGCAGATTGTCCATTCAAAAAATCAATTATTGTGACTAAAACTATAATAATTACAAAGATTTTTTTCATAGAAATAGCTTGCTTATATCATTTGGTTTTTATCATTTAAAGCACAGCCCCGTCAGCCATATAAAGCATTCTGTTATTAATTCCCTAATTTATAGTTTAATACAATGCTTTTATCTGACTTCTATCATTCATTATTCATATTAAAGTTAAACAATATCCGGGAAATTGGGGATTCATAAGGCATGTTTTATTTAAAATGACTATCCGTTATCATCAACAATAAAGAGTGAGTGCTTGAAAATCAATTAAAATGTGTTTATGATTCCTGATAATCAATTTTTTGTTCCGTATTACATGTATATAAAATTCCCTATTATCATGAATAAGATTACAAATATTTCAAAGGAGGTTGCTTTTTAAAGATTATTCCCTGGATTTCACGAATCGTAGGAACATTGTTTGTATTATTTGTTGCCCTTTTTGTTATTGCTGATGTGATGGATAGTTTCAATAACAATTCACACTCTGCTTCTAATCCGTGGAATGCTTTGATGATTATAACGGCAATTTGTTTTCTTATTGGACTTGCTGGATTAACAATCGCATTATAGTATCAGGGTATTGGAGGATTAATTTCACTTATTGGAATGCTTTTATGGGTTGTCCTTGNNCTCAAGTGAAAGAATTTTCACACTATAAAGGTCGTCACCTCTAACAGGATAAGTGTTACATAAATATTGAAAAAAATTACATCATTCATATATACCCTAAGCAACGCGCTTTTTGAGCTTAAGATTTCTGAAATGAAATATCTGTGGAAAAGTTACTCCCATTGACCATCTCTGGCCGCAATAAATTGACCACCCGAAACCAGAATTAATGACTTATTGTTCTGTTTGAATGTTAAGTGGAATCTGACCATATGGATGTAGCCGGCATTCCCGACTTATGCACGCAGCTAAATATAGAATTTGAAAGAGAAAATTATTTTATTATTTCCTTTGCTCTTCAACGACTACAGCCGTTCCATAGCATAACACCTCGGTAACCCCCTGAAAAATTTCAGTAGATTCATACCTGATGCCAATAATTGCATTTGCTCCAAGAGTCTCAGCTTGTTTTATCATAGTTTCAAATGCCTCCTCCCTTGTTTTTTCACAGAGTTCTGATAAAATTGTAATATTGCCTCCGATGAGAGTTTGAAGGCTGGCGCCAATGCTGCCAAATATTGACCGGGACCGTACAAGTATTCCTCGTACAACACCCAGATTTCTGACAATACAATAACCTTTAATTTCAAACGCTGTGGTAGTTTTGCTGTGTTCCATAATCAATTATTTCTGGTTTTGCACCAAATTTACTTAAAAAATCAGAGGTTTTAACAATATCAAATTAATCAGCCCCACCCCTCTCTTTTAATCCAGTATTTATTGTTTCAACTTATAACTGCTTTCCACATTTGGATCCCCCGTCCCGTCGTAAATTGGTTCATGCGGATATGGATAGACCGGCCTCGACATTACCACCTTGCCCAAAACTTTTTTCGTGACAACCACTCTTTCGGGCGTTTTGCCGTTCTCTACCCAGTCGCGTAAAATCGCCAGCAGGTCAGCATCAGATGGCCCTTCACCTCCTCCACAATGAAGTACCCCCGGAAGAAGATAGAGCCTCATGTAATCATTGATTGCAGGATCAGCCGCCTTAACAGCATTATAATGCTCTATGGTTGAGAATGCTGATAGCGCCGGGTCATTCCACCCGTGATAGAAAATGATTTTCCCCTTTCTGTTCTTAAATCCACTGTAGTCAACAGATGTGGCATTGAGATAGGCCGCAGCATACCTCATCTCCTTCTCGTAACCACTGAATTTATAATCCAGGTAATTCCAATTTGGATCCTGTAAAATCAGGTATTTGAATATCTCTATCCCAAAGTAAGAAATTAGGCTTGGATAACCGCCTTTCATCGTCATCTCATTCGGGCCTGTGATCCAGGAGATCCAGCCCCCTGCTTCATTCTCCCCTCCAAAAGGGAAACCCGGATATTTAAAACCATTTCCGATATCAAAACCATCATAGATCGTCTTTATTGCTTTCACCTGGGCCGTGGTGAAACATCCCTTTCCCGGCACATCTCCCGGACACATTGGCAGGGTTGCAAAATCAAACTTACAATTCACCGGGTTGTTTATAATACTGTCCCGCACACCGTCAAGCAAATCACACTGTTTCAGTACTGCTTCCTGAAGGATCTTAATATGCTCCTTCGTTAGTATCGATTCGGTGAGCTTCGTTGGATATACTGCCTGGGTATTTTGAATAGCTTCAATTGCAATGGCTATCCAGTCGAAGGCCGGTGCTCCTGCGATGATACCNNNGTGAACAGCAAGATGTCCGAAATTTACCTGTCTCTCCATATCATTAAGAGCCCAGCTTGCCGATCCTAAACCGTCTGTCTTGTGACCGGTATCTGTCCCGGATGTTGCATAACCTTCCTTTACTTTCCCGGCCGCCATATTCTGTACTGTTCCTACAAAACCTCCACCACCACCCATCACATAGATCCCGTTCCAGGAGAGCGGAAGCAGAAGNNTCCCTGGGTGACGGTAACAGCACTTGTGATCTTCACATCGGGGAGCTTAAGTTCGATTAGTTTTTCGCAGGGAATGCATATTTCTGGAACAGGTTTGTCCTGCGCAACTACTTTTACTGAAAGGACTGATAGCAGGATAAATAAGCTAATGGTTGTCTTTTTCATATTAGAAAGCTATAAATGCATCACCAAAGTTAAGGGATGTTCATTTAGAAATCAAGAAAAAGTTGAAGTGTTGAAAGAGTCTGCCAGCCGCCGGCAACCGGAAGAAAAACAAGTTTGCCAAAAAACGTGTAATTTTATACTATAAATCCTGGAAATCATCAAAAGACAATTAAATTCAAGATGGAAAAGGTCACAAATAAAGCTATCGTAATCAGTTTTGTGAAAGCAATTAATGATCACGATGTAGATGAAATATCAAACTTAATGTCGGAGGATCATATTTTCATAGATGGTTTAGGCAATAAATCTGTTGGTAAAAAAGGGATGAAAGAAGGGTGGACGGCATACTATGAATTATTCCCTGATTATCAAATTGAAATTACAGACATAATTGAAAATGTATCTGCAATTGGACTATTTGGCTATGCAAGTGCTACTTATAAAAANNGTATATTGTGACTATTCGAACCTGTTTAAGATAATAGAAAAAAATAAATAGTGGTCGATTATTAACCTTGAAGGAGATGTAGAAATGTAAAGTGGCCTACAAATTATCAAATATTAAACAGATACCTCCGGTTGTTCCTCCCTGTAAAAAAACAATGTACAATTCACTTGAGGAGGCACAGGATATGATCCAATATATTAAACAAAACAGAAGCGTAAGGGAATTGTACTCATATAAATGCACCACATGTGGCTTTTGGCATTTGACAAGTAAATCAAAATAAAACTTTCGGGAACTTTCCTCCTGGGGCAGGGAATACTAGATTATATGAAAATATGTGCGGGTCAGGCACAGATTACAAGGAATCTGTCTGTTCAATCAAGCTTATCATATTTGTTGGCGTAGTCCGGTTCAGAATTGATATTCTCTGATGACCGTTCAGGATTATGCCCCTCTCTGAGAAAGTCTGCGCTAGTGTCTGAAGCACTTTTTCAGGAGAATTATTGTTTTTACTCAGATGGGCAAGACAGATATTACTGAGTTTGTCATTAATATTATCTGCCAAAAATGTCGCGGTTTGATGATTCCCTAAATGACCATGATCTGACTGTATCCTTGCTTTTAAAAAAGGAGGATATTTGCCATTTACCAGCATCTGTTCATCATAATTTGACTCTATAACAAGCAAGTTAGCTGCTTTAATATATGGTGTTGCAATCTGGCAAATATGTCCAAGGTCGGTAACAATCGTTATTTTTTTATCCCCGGCACAAATATGGAATCCTATAGTTTCTGGAGCNNTGGGTAGTTAATGCAGGAAGATGGTTTTTCCTGGTAAGCAGTTCCAACCCTTTGATATGATCTATATGATTGTGTGTTATCAGGACACCCATAATAGTCTGCATGGAAATATCCAGGTTCTTAAGAAATTTACGAATGGCGGTAGCTGAAATTCCGGCATCGATCAAAATTCCATGGAACTCGTTTCCCAGATAATAACAATTTCCGTTGCTTCCACTGCTAAGACTGCAAAAATTCAATTTCATGGATACTTTATTCAATGGAGTCAAAGGTACATATAAGTATCATGGAAAAACCCATGGCCCTGACTATTTGTGGCAGCAATAAATTGACCATCCCAAGTCCGAGTGTTTATTTTTTGTTGCCAGGTTCTTGCCTGGTTTTTGATAGTTTTTATAACAATTTGTTTAAATTTAAACAAAGGTCTGTGGTCGTTGCCTCCATTATTTTATTACTGTCGAATGCGATATTAATTCTTTTTGAACAATCATTTTCGATTGGTGTTATTCATACACGACTCTTTTTTATGAAGAATATATCTATACTTCTTTTTCTATTTATTATATCATCAAATCTATTCAGTCAGGGGAACAACGGGGCGATTAAGGGAAGAGTTCTTGATTCGAAAACCAATAAGGGTATTCCCTTTGCAGGTGTAGTTATATGGGGAACCACAACAGGAGTGATGACCGATGAGGATGGAAATTTTACATTTTCAGGACTTAAACCCGGATTTATTGTTCTTAATGCTTCATGTATCGGTTTCAAACCCTATGTTTCGGAGGGGATAATGGTGACGAACAGCAAAACGGTATATATCGACATCCTTCTTGAGGAAACAGAGCTCCAGATAAATGAGGTCGTTGTAAAAGCTTCCCCTTTCAGGAAAAGTGCTGAGAGTCCGGTTTCTGCGCGCATTATTGGGATCGATGAGATTGAAAGGAACCCTGGTGGGAACAGGGATATTTCCAAGGTAATACAGTCATTTCCAGGCGTTGCCTCAACACCCGCCTTCAGAAATGATGTCATTGTAAGAGGGGGAGGCCCCAATGAAAACCGATTCTATCTCGACAACGTTGAGATCCCTTATCTTAATCATTTTTCAACTCAGGGAGCATCGGGCGGACCAGTAGGGATTATAAACGTTGATTTTGTCAGATCAGTTGACTTTATTTCAGGAGCCTTCCCCGCTTCTCGTGGGAATGCACTTAGCTCAGTGCTAAACTTCAATCTTATCGACGGAAATAAGGAAAAAATAAAATACAGGGCAACATTGGGAGCATCAGATCTCGGGCTCACACTTGATGGTCCTGCCGGGAAAAACAGCTCCCTTATTCTGTCGGTCAGGAGATCCTATCTGCAGTTCCTGTTCAGCGCCCTTAAGCTTCCCTTTTTACCAACTTATACCGATTTCCAGTTCAAGTATAAATGGAAGCTAAACGATAAAAATGCACTAACGGTACTCGGGCTCGGAGCAAAGGATGACAACAAGCTTAACCTGAAGGCAGACCAGACAGAATATCAGAAGTATATTCTCGACTATCTGCCGGTACAGAATCAGTACAGCTATGTATTAGGCGCTGTACTTAAACACTTCACCTCCAATGGCTATGACACATGGGTTCTTAGCAGGAATTACCTCAACAATACACAATACAAGTACAGAAACAATATCGAGGTTGATTCAAACAAAGTGCTTCATTATCTTTCCGGAGAGGGCGAAATAAAGGCAAGGTATGAGAAAACCATCATAGGGGATAATGGATTCAGGTTTAACTTCGGTGCAGGGCTGGAGTACGCGCATTACCGGAATTCAACATATAATAAGATCTTTACGAGTACCGGATCCGATGTAATTGATTACACCACAAATCTTAAATTCGGCAAATACGGTATATTCGGACAGGTTAGCAAATCCCTCCTTGACGAAAAACTTACACTTTCGTTCGGGATAAGAACGGATGCTAACAATTACTCATCTTCAATGGCCACCCCAGTCAGCCAGATATCGCCAAGATTCTCAGCCTCATATGCATTGACCGGGAAATTGAATCTGAATATGAATCTGGGCAGATACTATGAACTCCCTCCATACACAGCTCTGGGTTTTGCTAATAATTCGGGGGTGATGGTCAATAAAACGAACAATCTCAAGTATATCAGATCTGATCATCTGGTTACCGGGGTTGAATACATACCGATAGAAAATATTCAGCTTTCAGTAGAAGGATTTTATAAGCGCTACACTGATTATCCCTTTTCAGTCAGGGACTCAGTGCCCATATCAAGTAAAGGTGCCGATTATGGGATCTTTGGGAATGAGGAGCTCAAATCCTTTTCAGAAGGACAGGCATATGGGGTTGAGTTCCTCGGCAGGATAAAGGAACTAAAGGGTCTAAACCTGGTCTTTGCATATACATTTGTCAGAAGTGAATTCAAAAATTATTACGGTGTTTATATACCAACTGCATGGGATAACAGGCAACTGTTCAGCCTTACCGGTACAAAGAAATTCAAAAACAACTGGGATGCAGGGTTGAAGTTCAGATATGTAGGCGGAGCACCTTATACGCCATATGATGTTGAAAAATCCTCTCTTAAAGAGGCATGGGATCTTCAGGGGCAGGGTTATCTCGACTATTCAAAGTTTAACAGCTTAAGNNAATGCTTTATGTTGATATTCAGAATGTTCTTAATTCCAAAGCCGATCAGCCACCAATTCTGATAAGGGAGACTGACAGTAACGGCATGCCTTTAACAGACCCGGCTGATCCATCAAGATATAAGCTTAAGTATATCAGCGGTACTTCTGGAACCGTTCTGCCAACCGTTGGGATAATTGTAGAATTTTAGCGCCCGGTTTCGAAAGTGGGTATCATATGAGACTAAAAATCCTATGTATAATGTTTCATACAGCATATCATAATTATTTTTTCAGAGTTCCTTCTGCAAATACCAGTGCCGGACCATAGGTTTCCCTGAATAAATTGACCAATATTAGCCGGATTTAAAATCCCTGTTGTTAAGCTTGACATGTCAATTGGAATCAGACTGCATTTCAAATTGGTCGTTAGACTTTGCTTTTTCATAACTGGTCAATTTTGATTAATTTTAGTGTATTATAAATCAATAAAAATATTAAAATGTCAGTAAAATTATTTTTTATCGCCTTACCTATATTTTTTGTAATAGACATTGCCTGGCTGGTTCTCGTTGCAAAAAAGTTCTACCAGTCACAAATTGGTTTTTTGATGAAACCAGACATTAATTGGTTTGCTGCTATTATCTTCTATCTGTTGTTTATAGCCGGACTGGTAATATTTGTCATTTCACCGGCTGTTGAGAAACATTCATGGGTACATTCAATCATCTTTGGTGCATTATTTGGTCTTATAACTTATGCAACTTACGATTTAACAAACCTGGCCACCATGAGAGACTGGCCTTTTTTGGTAACTGTAGTAGATTTAATCTGGGGAACTGTATTGGCAGGTTCCATTTCTGGAATAACATATTTTATCGCCGGCAAAATATAGAACAACCGGAAACTTTTTATTGGTAAGAATTAAATTCTAATTGATTTTTTCAAAATGGGGTTGTATTGTAAAACCCGGGGAGTTCGCTATAAGTCGTAGTTAATCTACCAATAGTAAATTTGGATCCTTATTTCCTGGAATTATTGTACAAATGATTTTTATACAATAAGTTTCACAAAAAAAGTTTGTAATATTTAAAATATCGAAAAGATGGCAAAAGTATTAATAACAGGAGGTACTGGTCTTGTAGGGATGCATCTTGGCAGAAAACTGCTTGAACAGGGATATGAGGTTGCTATTCTTAGCAGGACTAAGAGAAACGAGAACAAAATACAAACTTATTTCTGGGACTACAATAAAAATGAAATTGACAAAGACGCAATAAATACATCTGACTATATCATACATCTTGCAGGAGCAAATCTTGGAGAAAGAAGATGGACTTCAAAAAGAAAGCGACTGATTTTAGATAGCAGGATTAAATCAGCAGAATTGATTTACAATAGTATGGACAAGGGAAATAACAGACTCAGGGCATTCATAACTGCATCAGCAATAGGATACTATGGAGCGGCAACTTATGATAAAATTTTTAGTGAAACGGAACCAGCTGCTGATGACTTCCTTGGACAGACCTGTAAATTATGGGAACAGGTCGCAGACAGATTTACAGATATTGGTATAAGAACGGTTAAAATCAGAACAGGTGTTGTTCTTGCAAAACAAGGAGGTGTCTTACCAAAAATCGTTATTCCGATTAAATTGGGTATTGGTTCTGCAATTGGAGAAGGAAACCAATACTTCCCCTGGATACATATTGATGATTTATGCAGTATCTATATCAAAGCCATTGAAGATACACAGATGATTGGCGCATTTAATGCAGTGGCCCCCGAGCAAAAAACAAATAAGCAGTTTATTGAAACAATTGCCCACTATATGGATAAACCTTTTTGGTTTCCAAAAATCCCGGCTTTTGCTATTAAAGTGATTTTTGGTAAAATGTCTGAAATGATTCTAAATGGAAGCAGAATTTCATCTGATAAAATCAAAATTTCGGGTTTTGTTTTTAAATATCCAAAACTGGAAAGCGCTTTGGAAAAATTGGAACTATAATAAAATAGAATACATAAATGAGAATCTGGTCTTTACATCCAAAATACCTTGACACAAAAGGACTGGTGGCTCTTTGGAGAGAATCTTTATTAGCGAAACAAGTTCTGGAAGGAAACACGAAAGGATATAAGAATCATCCGCAGTTGAACCGGTTTAAGAATTCCGGAGATGTTGTTGGTTGTATTAACCAGTACTTAGCTGCTGTTTATGAAAATTCAGTAGAGAGAGGGTTTAATTTCAATAAGAATAAAATTAATCCCAACTTTATGCCAACAAGATTGACTGTGACTGACAAACAAATTAAATTTGAAAAAACCCATTTGCTAAAGAAGCTGGAAACAAGAGATCCGGAACGATTTCACAAGTTATCTCATAAAATAAAAATTGATCCACATCCTCTTTTCAGAATAATAGATGGGGAAATTGAACCATGGGAAAAACAAAATATGCAAACAACTGCAATTAGCTAATATTACATAATACCTGTTTTCTTCACAATTAAGTACTGGGCGATATTGGTTCCTTCCATCAAAAAATATTCAGGGGATAATTTATTAAGGATCTTTAATCCGCCTTCGCGTAAAGCTTCGGCGGACGCGAAGTCTAGGTTTAATTCCTCGGTGCTTGCACCGTTTTTTGAGTCCAGAGCTTGTTCTGGGGTTCATACCATTTGATTTGAATTCTTGGAATTACTTTCAATAAGCTCCTGACGATGCTTTCTAAATTCAATAATTGGTTTATCACCCATAATAAGATGTTCATCAATCTTTAATCCAACGCTCTTTGGCAATTGCGTTATTACAACTCTTTTGTCTTGCCTTAGGATTATTATACTTGATATTTTCCCTAAATAATTCATAATCCCCTTCAATATTGGAATTTTAATCAGATTCTGATAATACCTTATATAAATAATAGTATTTTCTTCATCAACAGGAACGAATGCGGCAAATGCTCTTATCTTGTCGGAAATATAATTCTGCCAAATATTTGGATAATGAAACTGCAGATGAAAAAGGTTTTTATAATTAATAATTTCATCCGGTTTCAATGGGACTGTTTTCCCATCATCAACAATATTGTTAACATAGAATGTAATTAATTCCTTTTCTCTTATGACGACAGGGCCATTGACCAGTGTTTTATTACCTCGGCCAATGGTAGTTTTATGTACAAATGGTAAATGTACAACATCAAGTTGATTTTCTATGGCTCTTGAATAGTGAACATTCCAGTGATCTTTGTAACTTGAATATGAAAAATCTTTAAGTTCCAAAAAGAAAAATGGTTCTTCTACCACCTTATCGTCTTTCCCCCACCATAACCAAATAAATCCATATCCTTCAAATGTTTTAAACGATTGTACTTTCATCGTTTCCGGCGCAGGTTTATTCTTCCCGTTTGCTGGAATAATCTGAACTTTACCAGATCTATCATAAATAAACCCATGGAAAGGACATTCAAGCTTCCCATCGATTATGTTTCCACAGGAAAGAGATGCTCCCCGATGGCAACATTTATCAGCAATACAACAAGCATTACCATTTTTATCTCTCCATAGCGAGAGTTGTTCATTAAGACGTCTAACTTTTAATGGTTTACTTCTTTTTAATTCTTTCGATTCAAGTATTATGTACCATTGATTATATATCATAATAATCGGGTTTTATCAGTCGTTTTAATATATGTTCGCTTGTCCATAAAAAACATCGTTTCATTCCATTTTTTCATGGATTCACTATTAAAGATAGGAATAAAATATTAAAATGCTAAACTGATTACTATTAACTATTTGAAGTAGTTACTCAGAGAAATAGTCAAAATCTGATGCGTTCAGACGGGTAAATAGAAAAAATAACTATTTTGCAATATGTCAAATACTANNATTATATTTTATTGCGAGGTACAAGCGCAATCAAATTATATAATTCATCCTACATGCAGGGATTCCACCAATAAACCATTAGTGTGTTTTTTTACGGGTGATGGAGGAAGGAGCTCTTTTGATAAAGAAATAGAAGACAGTTTATGCGCAAATAATATGCCTTTTATGGGAATTAATTCATATAAATATTTCCTCAGGCGGAAAACTCCTCAACAAACCTTAGACAGCATTTTGCCTTACATTGAGTTGAATTTAAAAAAGTATAATCGCCCAAAATTTATTCTTGCCGGTTATTCATTTGGATCTGAAGTGGTCCCCTTCCTTTACAATTTAATGAGTGATGAATGGAAAAACAAAGTGGAATTTATAGTATTGATTTCCCCATCAGATAATTCAGATTTCAAAATTCATTTTTTAGATCAGATAGGTTGTACTTACAGGCATTGGCCGTATGATGTGCTTAGTGAAATAATGAAAATTGACTATGCAAAAATAATCGTGTTTTGGGGAGAAGATGAAAAAAAGTTTACGGAAGATCAATTTACAAAACATAACATTACTGTATATCATTTAAAAGGCGGACACAGACATACAGAAGTAACACCGGTTTTTGAAAAAATAAGAGAAGGCCTAAAAGCTCAAATCGTCAAGTGATTTCGCCATAATCTATTCTGATCAATCTCCTGCGGGAAATTTATTTTTGCCTTGTTGTGACCCAGCTGGTCCAACAAAGGTCTATTTATCCCTAATACAACGAACACTGAAACCAAGTTTCTTATTATCCGATATTCTGTAAATATCATTTAAATAATAATAGACGTTTCGCAGCCATGCAGAATTCTCTTTATCTTCAGTTGCGGTCCACCAGCAACCATCGAGTCCCAAATTAAAAAATTCGCCGGTTGAAAAGGAACGATACCCGGCAGCAATGGCTGAAAATTCACTTGTGTTGGTGCTTTGCTCCTGATTGATCCAGCCTGATGCGTTCTTTATCTTTGTTGCTTTACCAGGACTTCGCTTTACTGTACCTTCAGTCTGCTTGGCTGTCATACCAAGAAAGAGCTCCAGTGTTTTCCAATCGGCATCAGCTGGGACATGCCAGCCATCTGGACAGAGATTGCGCGGATTGGCTACTGCATACCAGTTATATAATGCACCATTTGTGTTTTTTGAATTAGCCGGATCATTATTATACCAACAATAAGCTCCTTCTGTCAATGATTTCCATTCTTTGTTGTCTGATATATTGGCGATTGGTGTGCCATCACGATACCGGGTGACTTTCAGATTCTCTTTCATCCAATCCTGGGTCCCGATAGCAACCGTATTATATACATTTCCATCAAAATCACTAAGATTCATTGTCAATGTTGTTGTTATTGATCCGGAAGTGAAATTACCGGCAGAGGCCAGAGTAGCCGTTATAACACTGTTCCCTGATCCCATAATCCTTACTTTGTTGTTTCTTATTGTGGCGACTTGGGGATTACTGCTGGTATAGGTAAAAGAGCCGGAACTATTGCTGGCCGGCGGTGTTATGATAAAAGCAGTATCATTATAATTTTTGTGGATGGGGTTAAAATTTGTCAGGGTCGGAGCTATTGGGGTCGATGTTGTAAAAATCATGTCTTTCCCATTGGTTTTTCCGGTGGCATTTGATGCTTTTACCCTGAAATGATATTTGGTTCCTGCTTCAAGCCCTGATATTTCTAAGCTTATTGCCATGTCTGCCGATCCTGTTACCGGATTCTGTGGAATTGGTATACTATGATCATATTCAGTGGTTTTGCCAAATTCGAAGGTGATCTGAGCGTCGAACTTATTTGCATTGACAATTGCTCTCAGTATCGCACCGGTCGTTGATATATTTATTGCATCAAGGGTTTCTGCAGAAGGTGGGTTTCCTGTCGTCCTGAACGATAATAGCGTTCCGTATCCTGTCCCTGTACTATTTGTTGCATAGGCTCTTACATAATATTGTGTTGAAGGGTTTAGTCCGGTCATTCGGAATTTTCCCGGAGCATAAGACTTAGTTGTTTTTGAATTGTCAATAGTTGGATCTGTCTTTGTGTTCCAGCATATACCATGTTCAGTAATATCCGAACCACCATCAGAAATTATTTTCATACCGCAATTAGCTGCATTTAATGATATATCTAAAATTATGGTTGTTATTAGAGAAGGTTTTCCTTTGATTGTTGTAAATGTTTTCTCTTCTCCATAGGCTGTTCCTGCAGAATTTGTTGCATAAGCCCTGATGAAATAGGATTTGTTGGATTTCAATCCACTGAGATGTCCTAAAAAAACATCTGTCTCAAAGCTGTCGACAGTTTTTAAAGTTGCTATGGTCGGATGGGGAAGCGTGTCCCAGCAGATACCATAATTACGGATATTTGATCCTCCGTTAAACAAAATAATACTTCCGACCGTTGCCGAATTGAATGTGATATCGGAAATAAAAGAGGTTATAACTACTGGAACAGAAATAGTCGTAGTAAATGATACCTGCTCCCCATAGGCAGTACCGGCGGAATTTGTTGCATAGGCCCTGACAAAATAGATTGTTTTTGGTGTTAATCCGCTTAATGCGTTCTCAAATTGACCTGATATGATGCCATTATGGGCGGTTCTTGTTTTTGTAATAGTCGGATTTGCCTTTGTATCCCAGCAAATTCCGTAAGAGGTAAATTTTGGCTGGCCCTCAAAGGTTATCTTCCCCCCGCACACGGCTGTCATAGCACCAATTTTAGTTGCGGGAGAAGTTATTACAATGGCTATTTCTTGCTTACAACCTGAAAAGAATAGAAGCAAAGCACATGCTATTGCCAACAGATTCACATTAAAAATTCTTCTCATTGTTACCGGTTAGGTTTAACGTATTTGCGATAAATTTATTAAAGAAACTTAATCAAACCAAATATAAATCTTTGCATCCAATTAATCAAAATTTGATGAATCTGGAAATATAAAAGCCCTGAACTCTGGTTCCCGGACAAAATGACCATTGAAAGCTGGAGTTAAATGCCTGTCATTTTTTACTGTATATTATAATAACCTAACTGATCAATTTTAAATATAGCAACATCAACCCAGCACGGAAGATTCCATACGAAGAACGCCTATCTATTTGTTGCTTTGCGTTTTCCCGAACCAATTATTTTAATCATATCGTTATTTAGTTTTGGTTTATATTGACCGGCAGCAGTCTCTTTGTTGTGTTTCCTGTTTAAAATAAACTTGACATTGATATCATGTTAACCTAACTTTGCATATCTTCTGTATTTGATTGACAGGTAAATGAAAAACTATCTGAAATCTGTATTTGTAATTTTTTTGTTGATTGGGTTTATAGATGTGCATGCTCAGATCAGGTCTGG
>PMEC01000182.1 GCA_003155705.1 Bacteroidales bacterium | reverse complement strand
TTCATTGAGGTTTTTGACGAAGAAGCTCATAAAGTGAAAAATGTAAAATGGCTTGCCCAGGGAACGATATATCCGGATGTTATTGAGTCGGTGTCAGTTAATGGACCATCAGCAACTATAAAATCGCATCATAATGTTGGCGGTCTACCTGAAAAAATGCATCTGAAAGTGATCGAACCTCTGCGTCTTCTTTTTAAGGATGAAGTAAGAAGGGTAGGAGCAGCTCTGAAAATGCCGGATTATATTTTAAAACGTCATCCTTTCCCTGGACCTGGTCTTGCAATCAGGTTACTTGGGGCGATAACAAGGGAAAAACTCAGGATTTTAAAAGAAGCAGATGAAATATTCATAGAAGGTCTTAAGAAATATGATCTTTATGATAAAGTCTGGCAGGCAGGGGTAATTCTGTTACCAGTTCATTCAGTAGGCGTTATGGGTGATGAAAGAACATATGAAAATGCTGTAGTGCTAAGGGCAGTCGGATCAACTGACGGAATGACTGCAGACTGGTCACATCTCCCATATGAATTTCTTGGGCTGATCTCAAATGAAATTATTAATAAAGTTAAGGGTATTAACCGGGTTGTGTATGACGTCAGCTCAAAACCTCCATCTACTATTGAATGGGAATAATTCGAATGATAGGCAAACTTTATCTTCATCCAAATGTTGGTTATAATAAAACATTATTAATTCTCTGAATAATTATATCATGAAAAGAAAAATCATTGGAAAATTATTTGCCGTTTTGTCAATACTCATACTGAGTTCAGCACTATCAGCACAGCAAACCCTTAATGACGGAGCTTTCAAATTTGGAAGAACGCTGGGGCTGATAGATGCATTTTATGTGGATTCGGTCAATCTGAATACTCTTACTGAAACTGCAATTATTGAGGTACTGAGATCGCTGGATCCTCATTCTTCATATATTTCTGCCAAGGATGTCAAGGATATGAATGAACCATTGAATGGTAACTTTGAAGGAATTGGAATTCAGTTCAATATTCTACATGACACAATTATAGTTATTGAACCTCTTCCCAAAGGACCATCGGAAAAAGTCGGCCTATTAGCCGGAGACAGAATAGTTACAATAAATGATGAAAAGGTCGCAGGTATAAAAATCTCCACAACAGGAGTCAGGAGCCGGCTAATGGGTCCAAAGGGTACAAAAGTCAATCTGAACATCTTCAGAAAGGGTGAAAAGAGCCTTTTGGCATTTTCTATCATAAGGGATAAAATTCCTATAAATAGTCTGGATGCATCTTATATGATTAATAGTGAAACCGGTTATATCAAATTGAATAAATTTGCGGCTACAACTGAAAAAGAATTTACCGATGCCCTAACTGGTTTAAAAACTGCTAATCTGAAAAATATTATTATTGATCTGAGAGGTAATCCGGGTGGTTATATGATGGCAGCTGTAGCCATTGCAAACCAGTTTTTATCCGGCGAAAAGCTTGTCGTTTACATGCAGGGAAGAAGAACTCCAAGGCAGGAATTTAAGTCAACAGGAAATGGATCTCTTATGAAGACAAAGCTTGTAGTTCTGACTGATGAAGGTTCTGCTTCAGCGAGCGAAATCTTTACCGGTGCTATTCAGGACTGGGACAGGGGTATCATAATTGGTAGGAGATCTTTTGGTAAGGGACTGGTACAGAATGGTTTCAATCTGACCGATGGATCACAGATCAGACTTACAATTGCACGTTACTATACACCCACCGGACGTTCAATTCAAAGTCCTTATAATGAAGGATATGAAAAGTATATGCAGAATTTCAATAAAAGGTATTCAGATGGCGAACTAATGTCGGCCGATAGCACACATTTCCAGGATTCACTGAAGTACAGCACTAACATTAATCACCGCAAAGTCTATGGTGGTGGTGGAATAATGCCTGATATTTTTGTTCCTGCCGATACATCCAACTATTCAGATTATTACAGGGACCTGATCAGAAAAGGTATTTTCAACTCATTTATACTTGAATATGCTGATAAAAATAGAGCCAAATTAAAATCTTCCTATCCTAATTTTGACGATTTCAAGAATAGATTTGAATTCACCTCCGATGAGGTAAATAGCTTTACAAAAGCTGCTGAAGATGCCGGAGTTAAATTCCATGAAAAGCAGTTCGCAGCTTCTAAAGTTGAAATCCTTAAGATTCTTAAAGCAATGGTAGCTAACGAAATATGGCGAACAACCGAGTATTTCCGTATAATAAATGAAGGAGATGTCGTTATTACCAGAGCATTAAAGGTGCTGGCTGATGATAAGGCATATAATAAGGTACTGGGATACTGATTTTAGGATGAAATGTTGAAATGTTGAAACTTCAACCCTTCAACATTTATTAACTTGAAAACTCATAATGAAATTTGTAGCTAAAACCCTGTTTGGACTTGAAAAAGTTCTTGCTGAAGAGCTGGCAATACTTGGGGCGAAGTCCATATCTCAGGCAAACAGGGCTGTTCTTTTTGAAGGAGATATTCGTCTTTTATATAGGGTGAACTATATGTCAAGGACTGCATTATCAGTCTTGATGCCCGTGAAGGAATTCTGGATAAAATCGGCAGATGATCTTTACAGGAAATGCATGCAGATTGAATGGGATAACTATATGGATGTCGGGAACACTTTTTCTGTTACTCCTGTTGTTCAGTCACAGATATTTAACCATACGGGGTATGCCGGTCTTAGACTTAAGGATGCTGTAGCAGATTATTTCAGGAAATTAAGTGGAAAACGTCCTTCAGTGGACAACGAAAATCCTGATATCCTTATAAATCTTCATATAAGTAACGACAAAGTGACTGTTTCACTTGATTCATCTTTGATACCACTTTTCAAGAGAGGTTACAGAAAGGAACAGGCGGCTGCCCCGCTTAATGAGGTTCTTGCAGCCGGAATGCTCCTCATCTCAGGTTGGAATGGTTCAAAAGATCTTATTGATCCTATGTGTGGTTCCGGGACAATCCCCATTGAAGCAGGCCTTATTGCATGTAATGTACCCGCTGGCAGATTCAGAAAATCTTTTGGTTTTCAGAAATGGAAAGGCTACGATCCTGAAATTTTCAGAGTTACCAGGGAAGAAGGCGACTCAGGTATCAGAAAGTCTCCTGTTAGAATTTCCGGATATGATATCTCAGAGATTGCAGTTAAACAGGCTGTTAAGAATGTTGGAAGTGCTGGTTTGACAGATAGTATATATCTCGCCGAATATGATTTTAGAACACTTAAAATGGCTGATAATGAAGGCGTTATATATATTAATCCTCCATATGGAGAACGATTGCTCCCTGGAGAAACTGAATCACTTTATGGCATGATCGGAACAACATTAAAACATAATTTCAGTGGTTATTCAGCATGGATTATTTCCTCAAACAAGGAGTCGCTTAAGTATATCGGACTCAAACCAAAAGAAAAACATATTCTTTTTAACGGTGCGCTTGAGTGCTCTTTCAACAAATATGAATTATACCAGGGAAGCAGGAAAATAAGGATGAAGTGAAATCAACAGAAAACAGCTGTTTATCCCAATAATTTCTAATTTTCATCAAAAAAACTAAACAATTGTTTAAAAATAGGTAAAGTGATTAAGTTAAATTTTGGTTACTTTATATTTTTATTATATTTGTTATCAGAAAAAGATTGTGACCTTTCATAAATGAAGCTTAGATGAGCTTTAATGTAGAGAATTACCTTACAGACCAGAGTACCGGCGATATTGTTCTTAATTACAAGGGTAATATTGATTCGGACGTGATCAACCATGTACTCGATACTGTCGAGGGAAAGATGGTTGAGGCTGATGAGCAGGCAAAACTCAGGAAAAAGGTTTATAATGTTCTTGTTGAAAGTCTTCAGAACCTATATCATCATGTGGACCCTGTACCTGAGGATTTTGAAGATCAGTCATCGGACAGATACGGTTTACTGATTGTTAAAAAAATTGAGGGCGGTTATAAGATCATAACCGGCAATTTTGTTAACGCTGAGCATATTGAGAAGCTGGAGGAAAAGATCAAAAGAATAAACAGATCGAGCCACGAAGAGATTAAGGAGCTTTACAAGTTTATTCTGAACCATCAGAAAATCTCTCAGAAAGGTGGCGGTGGATTAGGGTTGGTGGACATTGCAAGAAAAACAGGAAATCCGCTTGATTATTCATTTCAAAAATATAACGATAAACATTCATTCTTCTATATGAATATTTTAGTACAGGATGATATTTAAAATAAACTTTTAAAATTTGACTAATATGGAACCGATCATCATTGAAGGAACACCAAAGACTCCTACTGTAAAGTTTGATGCTGCTGAAGGTGTATTTGAAATTAAAGGACGTTCAATTCCTGAAAACTCAGTTGAGTTTTATAAGCCGCTTGTCGACTGGCTTGACAGCTATAAGGAAAGTCCACTTACAAAAACGGTTGTTAATATCCGACTCGAATACTTTAATACGAGTTCCTCAAAGTGCATTCTTGATGTATTCAAGAAGCTGGAAGCTATTCATAAGGCCAAAAATGAAGTCGAGGTAAACTGGTATTATGAAGAAGATGATGAAGATATGCTTGAAGCAGGCGAAGATTATGAATCTATTATCAGGGTGCCGTTTAAGATGGTTGAGATTGTTGAATAACCTGCTGATAAATAATTTAGCCCGATCGGTTTTATTCCAAATATTAAAGAGGCTGTCTCTTCTGAGGCAGCCTCTTTAATTTATAACTTACAGAGTTAATCCGATCCCTTTTTGCCTCCCATTAAAAGCTCTCCGGAATCGAGAAGCTTCTTGAGCAATCTGAAATAAAGAGCAATATAAAGCAGCAAGGTCATAACCCAGAGTACAATAACATTAACAATGAACGTGCTGATTTTCACACCAAATACCATTTTGGTCGGAGAATAAAAGTGAGCTTTGATAAGCTTGTATTCCGGATCCATAAATATTGGATCCGCTTTTTGATATATCCTGTTATTATACTCAATTGATCTGTCTTTCTCATTTCTGTTTGCAACAAATTCATCGAGTTTTTTATTAAAATATTTATTCTTGAATGCGGTAAAACCTGTCTTATCCTTAGCTTCTTCATCAACTATTATTTTGTCCTTTAAATTGTAGTATTTATTATATTGACCTAAATAATAATTCCTAACTCTTACAAGATACTCTTTTGTTGCCTGAATGACATCGGAATTTATAAGTTCAGGTGTCAGATAATCAGCATATTTGTATAAACTGTCCGGATTGTTTGCAAGTTGTTTGCTTATCTCATATTTTAAGAAATCCAGATTTTGTGCAAAACTATTATCTCTTTTTCCGCTGGATAGGCTGCTCTCAATTGTAGTTAAATGATAATCGACTCTTTCTTTCCAGTATTGTTTGATAAAGTTTGCTTTACTCATAATCTGGTCATATTCGTAAAATTGTTTTTCATATTTGTTATTCACATACTGCTCTACTGCAAGAGCTTCGTAACCCCACCTTGCAACTATCCCTTCTCCATAAAATGGTACGGTAACAGGCGATTGAAATGGAATGTTCGGATTCAACTTTTCGAACTTTACCATTACCCCACTTAAAATGATCTGTGGTATCACCAGAAAAGGTATAAGAATATATATTGTTACGACAGCTTTAAAACTATCTGATATAACAAGTCCCATCATATTGGATGCAGCCCAGCATGAGAAAAGAACAAGCCAGTACTGGAACCACATTCCGCGGATCTCAGTTATACTGTTTCCGACAATTACAAAAGTTAAGGCCTGGATTGCTGATATAACAAACTGAACAGAAACTTTAGATATAAGATAACTGTTCCAGCTCAGGTTAAGAAAGGCTTCTCTTTTGAGTATTTTCCTGTCCTTGATTATCTCTTCCGCACTAACCGTTAGCCCCATGAAGATTGCAACAATAACCGACATGAAAATATAAACAGGTAGATTTTCATTTTCAGCAAAAGTATACTGAGCTCCATTGACACTTGAGTCAAAAAACTTTATCAATATTGCCAGAAAGAATGCTAAAACAGGAGCTTCCAGGAGAGTGATAATAAGATATTGAGTATCAGCAATCTTTGATAGAACATCACGTTTTGTGAAGACAACAAACTGTTTAAACTTGTTAGGTGTTTTGAAGTTAATTTCCGGAATACCTTTTCCTTCGTCGAGAGGCTCTTCTTTGTCAAGCAGGAAATTATTATAGTAGTCGCTCCATTCTTTTGGTGATACCTTTCTGGTACTTGTTGGCTGTCCATATTCATCGAGTATCCTTGCCTCCACAATGTT
>PMEC01000252.1:11299-11998 GCA_003155705.1 Bacteroidales bacterium | reverse complement strand
TACGATTTTGAAGTATGGTCAGCTGCTCAGAAAAGATGGCTTGAGGTGAGCTCAGTTTCAAACTTTGAATCATTCCAGGCGAACAGGCTTAAATGCAGGTTCAAGGAAAAAGGGGATAAACAGACACGTCTTGCACATACTTTGAACGGCAGCGCACTTGCACTACCCAGAATAGTCGCAGCAGTACTTGAAAACAATCAAACGCAGGAAGGGATAACGATTCCAAAAGCATTGGTCCCATATACAGGATTTGAAATAATAAACTAAAATACAAAAGAATATAAGTTAATTGATGGATCGGGCAAAAAAGTCATATCTCTTTGCCGGGCTTGCGGTTTTTTTCTGGTCAACCATTCCAACCGTCTTTAAAATAGGACTTGGGGAACTTGAAATACTTCCCATGCTCACTATTGCATCTATTACCTCAACAATAGTGCTGTTTATTATTGTGATTGCTGGTAAAAAATTTGAATTGGTTCGAAAAAGCAGCTCGAAGGATCTGCTCATCTCTGCCCTTTTGGGTCTGTTAAATCCATTCATTTATTATCTTATTCTTCTTAAGGCATATAAGATATTGCCGGCTCAGGTAGCGCAACCATTAAATATGATATGGCCAATAATACTGGTATTTCTCTCAGTACCGGTGTTAAAACAAAAGATCCCGGTAAAAAGCTTTGCAGCTCTTTTGGTGAGTTTTGC
>PMEC01000252.1:0-11294 GCA_003155705.1 Bacteroidales bacterium | reverse complement strand
TATGTCGGGATATTTGAGATGGGGATGACATTTTTCTTCTGGCTTAAGGCTTTGCAGCTTGCAACTACGAGCGACAAAGTGAGCAACCTGGTTTACCTCGCACCATTTATTTCACTTATTTTTGTACACTTTATTATAAAGGAACCCGTTTATTATACAACTCCGGCAGGATTATTGTTTATAATTGCAGGAATTTTTATTCAGAACCGGAGATCAAAAACCATATATTAATTGTTATATACATTACGATAATGTTAAAAATATGAAAAAGCTTATTATTATAACTTTTCTGGCAATTATAGTATTCAGTTCATGTAAAAAAGAGGTTGGCCCGACAACAGACACTAATACGCTATTGGCAAGGGATTATCTGTATACTTCCATGAATGACCTTTATTTGTGGTATAATCTTATGCCCGTTGTAGTTAAAGATGATTACAACGATCCGTATACGCTTTTAGAAGCAATGAGATATAAAACGCTTGACAGATGGAGTTTTATTCAAACATATGATGAATACACAGCAATGGAGCAGGCTAGTTTTGTCGGTCATGGAATAAGCATGGGTCTTGATCCGACAAATAAAGTAAGGATTGTTCAGATTTACAATAATTCTCCATTATATTCAAAAGGTGTCCGAAGGGGTTGGATTGTTAAAAAACTCAATGGAACTGATCTTGCTCCAATTTTTATTTCTAAAAATAGTGCAGCTTATACCCAACTTATAGGTCCCTCTCAGGCAGGTATACCGAATACTTTTCTTTTTCAGATTCCGGATGGCAGAGATTCCACGATCACCTCCACAAAAGCTTCATTCACCTTAAATACAGTGATTGTCTACGATACACTACATTTGAAATTAGGAATAACAGGGCATATGGTTTTCGACCAGTTTATGCCACCATCAAATGCCGAATTGGCCACTGCTTTTGCATTTTTTAAACAAAATAATATTGCTGATCTAATTGTAGATTTAAGATATAACGGAGGTGGAGATGTAACTGTTCTGACAAATATGGCAAGCTATATTGCAGGGCTGGCAAATGTAAATAAGTCTTTTCTTAAATTGATTTGTAATGATAAAAATACTTCACAAAATGAAGCATTCAATTTNNTCTGCTAGTGAACAACTAATCAATGGACTGAAGCCCTATCTTGATGTCAGATGTATTGGGGACACAACTAACGGGAAACCTGTTGGGATGTTTGGGCTTCAGTATAAAACAGATTACATGTTCTGGCCTATATGTTTTGCTATAATGAATTCATCAAATCAGGGTGGCTTTTATAATGGATTTGCACCNNGTTTTCTGAAAAACCCAATAAATTTAATAATGCAATTATCGTTAAAAAATAACCTAATAGCAGATAAAACCAATTGAAGGAAAAGCCTTTAGAACGGATAATTCTCGGGATAGACCCTGGGACCAATATAACAGGTTATGGTGTTATCAGAGCTTCAGGAACTGTTCCCGAACTTGTTACCCTTGGTTCAATTGACCTTTCCAAATTCGGAGATCACTATCTCAAATTGAAACATATTTTTGACCGTACTCTTGGATTAATAGATGAATATCATCCGGACGAACTCGCCGTGGAAGCGCCTTTTTATGGTAAGAATGTTCAGTCGATGCTGAAGCTTGGCAGAGCTCAGGGTGCAGCAATTGCTGCCGCGCTCCATCGTTCTGTTCCTATATTCGAATATGCCCCGAGAAAAATAAAAATGTCCATTACCGGCCAGGGGGCAGCTTCCAAGGAGCAGGTTGCTGCCATGCTGATGAATATTTTGAAATTCAGGGAGGAAGATATTATTCTTGATGCCACAGACGGACTGGCTGCTGCGCTCTGTCATTTCTACCAGAGTAAAAATCCAGCCGGAGATAAAGCATTTAACAGCTGGAAAGATTTTATTAACAAAAACCCGCGAAGAGTCAAATAATCACTGAACAGCTACAGCAAGAGCTACTACACTTACTTTAATATCCTCAATTTTAAGCAGTTCACATGTACAGGCTTCCAGGGTTGATCCGGTTGTTATTACATCATCTACAAGTAAAATATGTTTCCCCTTGAGCTTTTCAGTTTCAGCTACGGCGAATATCCCTTCGACATTCATCCATCTTTCATATCGCGACCTTTTTGTCTGAGTATCTGACACCACGACCCTGACAAGCGATTTAAGTTCCAGTGTCAGACCGGAGGCATCAGCTAACCCTTTTGATATATATTCACTCTGATTAAATCCCCTTTTACGCTGTTTTGATGGATGGAGCGGAACAGGAATTATAAGGTCTATATCATCTAAAAAACCTGAATTCCTGAGGGATAAACCATAGATTCTTCCCAATTCATAACCAACTTCCTTTATACCTTTATATTTAAGATTATGAATAAGTTTCCGGATCCTGCTTCCTTTGTTATAAAATGAAAAAGCAGCTGCTTTGCAGATCTGGCATCGACCCCAGAATAATTGTGCCACCGGGTTGTCTGGAGTGAGATGGTAATTTGTCCGTGGAATTGATATAAAACATTGTGTACAGATCAGATCCTCATTCCTTAAAAGATGGTTTCCACAGGCATAACAGAGCCTTGGAAAAAGAAGGCTTATAAAATCATCCCATAAATAATAAAGATAACTCATGCAGCGATGCTGAATTAGTTCTTCAAAGATAAAAATAAAACTTAGTGAACCTTTGTGTCTTGGTGTCTTTGTGGCAAAAAAGAACCTATTTTGCTGCCACCAAGGCACTAAGGCACCAAGTGACACAAAGATTATAGGAATAAAAAAAAAGTTATATCTACAGAATATTGAGTATTCTAAAGGTCAACCTTACACGCTATTTTAGTAGCAATCTCCCTAAACTCCTCTGGAGAAAACTGAAGCTTTGGATTTTTGAAATTAATATCTTCCATTGAGTCCATAGGAACAAGATGTATATGGGCGTGGGGAATTTCAAGACCAAGAACTGCTACCCCGATACGATTGCAGGGGAAAGCCTTTTTAATGGCTGAAGCAACCTTTTTCGAAAAAAGCACTAACCCGGAAAGTTGATCATCATCGAGGTCAAAAAGATAATCAACCGCTCTTTTGGGAACAACAAGCGTGTGGCCTGCTTTTAGCGGATTGATGTCGAGAAATGCAAAATAATTTTCATCCTCAGCCACTTTATAGCAAGGAATTTCACCATTTATGATCTTTGTAAAAATGGTTGCCATAATTTTTTCGGGTAAATTATACTGAAATTGAAACGATCTCAAAGGGAATAATACCGGAAGGAACTTTTATTTCCACAACATCTCCAACTTTTTTCCCCATCAGTCCTTGCGCAATCGGAGAGCTGATAGCAATTTTGCCAAGTTTGAAATTAGCTTCACTCTCCGGAACAATCAGGTACTCCATAACAGAGTTATTTGATTTATTCCTGATTTTGACCTTGTTAAGGATCCTGACAGAAGTAGTATCAATCTTTGATTCATCAAGAACCCTTGACCTGGCTACAATATCCTCCAGCCTGGATATCTTATGCTCAAGCAAGCCCTGAGCCTCTTTAGCAGCTGCATATTCGGCATTTTCAGAAAGATCACCCTTATCTCTGGCATCTGCAATCTGCTTCGAAATAGCCGATCTTTCAACATTTCTCAATTGGTCTAATTCTTCCCTGAGCTTATGCAGACCCTCTTCAGTAATATATATGACATCTGCCATTTTAGTATGCTTCATTTAAAAAATAAGAAGAATTCCGGGGTTTCCGGAACTCTTCATAACACAAATATATAATAATTTTTAAATATTCAAAAATAATTAGCGTTGTTATATGTTTATCAGATATTTAAAAAATTGAGCATCGGGAAAGGCTAATAAAACCACAAATTATTTTCAGATTGAGATTATTTTACTATTTAACAAAAGAAGAAATTTCGGACTTAAGTCCATAAATGTCTCATTATCAATTACCCCGGCATTAATGCCGGGGTAAGTCAAACACCAGAAACATTGGGCTTTAGCCCCAAATTTTTCTTTATTATTCATTTCAGATACTCATTTAACTTTTTAACAGAAAAAACAAATTCCGGTAATTCTGTAAGGAGAATATGGCTGAATGAGAAACTCTGTGATTGCGGATTCGATATTAGGATAATTGCATTTCTTTGATTATTCATAAAAATGAGTATCGGTAATCAATAATAATCTCAAAATAATTGATCATGAGATTCCTCGCTTGCCCCTTCGCTTTGCTCTGGGTTTCGGCTCGGAATGACAAGTCTTTCCGAACAAATCCCGCAAAGCGGGAGAAGTGAGGAATCTCTTATATATAATATAATGGTATAATTTCTTAATAAAAACTTAAAAGCGGATGAATTTGNNATTAATCCGAAATCCCCAATCCAAAATCCGAAATAGAACTTGACCTGCCACTAAGTACTTTTACGAAACTCTTCAGCAGCAATACATATCTGTTTATAAACATTGTCACCCAGGGCCCTGATTAATGGCTCTTTAAGAAACTGATAAACATATACTCCATCTATTCTTCCTCTTTCCCTGGCAGCAATGCAAACAGACCATTCTTCGTAATTTACAGCAATAAAATCTGAATATTTTTTTATTCTGACCGGAAAGAGGTGACAGGACAACGGTTTTCTAAAACTTATTTTGCCTTCCGACCAGGCCCTTTCAATACCACATATAAAGATATTGTCTTCAATAATGGCATAGGCACATTCAGCATCACCAACAAGCGGGGTAACATTATCTCCCTCAAAATCGATAATACTTGAGCCCTTTTCTGCCAAAGCTGATTTTCCGGCTTCCCGAAGGTATGTTATAACGACCGGTCGGATTTCCTCCAGGATCTTTACCTCTTCTGAAGTCAATGGCGCTCCTGAGTCTCCATATCTGCAACAGTTACCATGGCATTCGGTGAGATCGCATCTGAACTTTTTTTCCAGAATATTGAGGCTTATTATGTTTTTTTCTATGCGGAGCATGTATTTCGGATAAGCCAGAATGGAAATCGCAAGAAAACTCTGTGTCACTCTGTGATCCCGATAGCTATCGGGACTCTGCGTCCCTCTGTGTAAGTTCCTCTTAGTTTCACAGAGTTCCACTGAGGAGGCACAGAGTTACACAGAGTAAAAATCAAAAAGGCTTCATCTAAACCAGCACCTTCCCNNACATCAGCAAGAATACCTTCATTAATAGTCTTGTAATTATCACTAACAAGAATGATCGGAACCGGGTTCAGAGAGTGCGCCGTATTTGGCGTGCCATCTTCATTCAGGGCCTTGTCTGCATTACCATGATCGGATATTATAAGCACCTCGTAACTATTGTCCCGTGCGGCTTTGATGACAGCTCCTGCACACTCATCAACAGTGGCAACAGCTTTTTCAATAGCTTTGTATACACCGGTATGTCCAACCATGTCGCCATTTGCAAAATTAAGACAGATAAAATCGAACTTTTTTGTACCAATGGCTTTAATAACTGCATCTTTAACCTCAAATGCACTCATTTCAGGCTTTAGATCATAAGTTTCCACTTTAGGTGAAGGGATCATAATTCTCTCTTCTCCCTTAAAAACTTCTTCACGTCCACCGGAGAAGAAAAAGGTCACGTGTGCGTATTTCTCCGTTTCAGCGATCCTCAATTGCTTTTTGCCGGCTGCAGCAAGAACTTCGCCAATAGTATTATCAGCATTTTCTTTCGGATAAATAATATGGAGACCTTTGAAGGTGGCATCATAGGGAGTCATTGTACAATAATATAAAGGTACCGTATCCATTTCTGCTTCGGGCATATTTTTCTGAGTCAAAACGATAGTCAGTTCCCTTGCCCTGTCGTTCCTGAAGTTAAAGAAAACGACGACATCGCCCTCTTTCAATTTACCAATAGGATTTCCGTTGACATCAACCACAACAATGGGTTTCATAAACTCGTCAGTAACCTCGTTGTTATAAGACTCCTTTATCGCATCGAGAATATTGGTAGTAGGTTTCCCTTTTCCCCTGACGATNNCTGCCAACAAAGGATGCTACTTTACCGTTTGAATTTTTCAAATGATTCACCAGGTTCCGCATATAGCCCAGCCCGCTCCTGGGATCAGTGTCACGGCCATCTCCGAAACCATGAATAAAGACATCTTTAAGTCCATACTCCAATGTCATATCGCAAAGTGTATAAAGGTGTTTATCGAGTGAATGGACTCCACCATCAGACATCAATCCCAGGAAATGAACCTGTTTCCTGTTATCTCTGGCATAGGAGAATGCATCCGTAAGTACTTTATTCTTCTTTATTTCTCCAGTTTTGCATTCCTTATTAATTTTGACAAGATCCTGGTAAATGACTCTTCCGGCGCCAATATTCAGATGTCCGACTTCAGAATTTCCCATCTGCCCATCGGGCAACCCGACGTCTTCACCTGAAGCACGCAGTTTCGAATGAGGGTAGTTTTTTTTATAATAATCGAGGTTAGGTGTCGGGACACGGCTGATAACATCTGCTTTTGATCCATCTCCTATTCCCCACCCGTCGAGTATCATTAAAAGCGCTTTTCTATTTTTCATTTTTGAAGTAATTACAAAAGAACAAACACAAAATAAAGTACCCTTGTTCAGGGTATCAACAAATAAAAAGCAAAAGTAGCTATTTTTAGAATACCCGGGAGATAAATTATTTTCCGGAAACAAAAAAGGCCGTTGACATATTGCAACGGCCCTTTATCATTTAAACAATCCAGTAAAATTAAATCTTTGAAATAATTAACTTTTTAAATCCCCAATCCAGTCCTCCCGACTTTATTCTGACCAGATATATACCATTTTTAAGTCCAAGGCCATTGATTGTGAACTCTGATTCTCCAGAACCTGTTTTGTACGTTTGAATGACCGTTCCCTTAAAATCGTAAATAATTACTTCGGTTTCGGCCTCCAACTTATTCTCAAACGCAATTGTCAGTTTGTCCGAAGCAGGGTTTGGATAAAGTGAGAATCCTTTACCTTTATTCGCGGGTAAATTATCGAGACCGACAGTTATGTTAAGTTGCAAATTCGACTGAGCCTGATAGATCTCCTTGGTTATATTATTCTGAATAAATGCGATTACTTCTATATCCGAGGAACTCGCAATCTTAGCAATTGGCCAGGTCTTATCAGTAAGAGTGTACGTATCATTTGTTGCCCAGACCTTTTGCAGACTTATCCCGGCGGCATCAGGAATAAATTTCCTGAACACATTATAGAATATTTTCTCTCCCAAAGCTCCGGTCTGACTGGTGTTTTTCTTTTCAGTCACAGCAACAAATAAAGTGACATTTTGTGCATTTATTGCCTGAAGAGCTTTTATTTGTCCATTTATAGTGATTATACCACCTGATACAGAAGAATTAATTGTAATAGCAAATAATGGATTTACCATGCTTCGCCTTGCAAGGTCATTGGTATCAATAGGAGTAGTAACATAGTCATAAACATTTGCATAATTAATGCCGGTTCCTCCATCAATAAATGAATAAGGCGCCTTGGACAAACCATAGAAAACGAATCTGGCACTTGCATCTCCCGGATTATCGTTATAATAAGCATCAGTTCCCGGGAAATTCGTATGATATTGAATATTAATAACATCTGCTTTATTCCTTGTTGCAAGACCCGTAACAGTTGTATTGGAACTGCTACTCAGTTTTGACGACAGATTTGTAAAATGTTCAAGCAGAACTTTCCTGGTCCGCTGTCCGATCCTTATATCATCAAATGCAATTCCCTCATTCGCTACGCCTGTTCCATCTGAACCGTAAGCGATCCTGAATTTGACATCCTTTTTACCACTCAGGGCATCAAGAGTATGTGAAGATTGGCCCCAGGCTATATCCTGTGATACGGATGTCCATCCTACCATCTGGTTTCCACCCGGTTTCCCTTTAATAAGGCTGGAATTGTACCAGTTGATCCCATCACTGAGCGACCCGACATTTATCCATGTGGAGTCTTTAATTCTATATTGAAGAACCGCTCCATCCCTGTTATCGTCGAACCGTTTGAAAAGTTTCATGCTGATCATAGGACGTTGAATGGTACTGAAATCAAAACAAGGACTGATGACAGTAGAAGTATCAACAGTTTGTTTTGTTGTATCATAGCTTGTAAACCAGGCATTAACACCAGATGCTGCCGTATTTATAACTTTTCTGTTGGGTTTTCCGAATGTCCAGATATTTGCCTGGTTATAGTCTATGACCCAACCTCCCTGACCGCTTTCAAAATTCTGGAAATAATCGGTTGCTGTAAGAGAGATTGTCGGTCTTATATAGATCGACTTGGAAATAGAATCATTACAATTGCTAAAACCTGTTCTTACAATATACTTAACATTCAGATATCCACTTGGCGGCTTTAGATGTTTTACATTTTTCTTAGTATCCAAAGACCCACCTATTGTATCTGTGGAGGAAGTCCCGAATTTCCAGGTCCTTGATAAAATCGTAGCATTTTTTGAAGAAGTTGCATCGAAAAACAAGATGGAATCATTCGGGTGATAACATTCATTTGTCCAGTAAAAGTTGGTAACCGGTTTAAATCCAATGTTGACTAATAAATCCTTTTGTGCAGAACAATTTTTGTTTGTTATTGCAGTAAGTATTACATCGTTACTTCCTCCGTTTTTATAAAGGTAGCCCGGGTTCTTTAGTCCGCTTATACTTGAACCGCCTCCATCGTAAAACTGCCATTGCCATGTTACAACAGGGTCCGAAGAGGTCGTTTTATTAAGGAATTTGGTCGTATCAGCGCTGGACGCAACACACACAGCCAGAGGTATAAAATCTGTAAGTGGCGCCGGATTAATCCTGATAGGAACCTTCACAGTACTTGCACAATGTGCAGAATTTGTATGGGTGTAAGTATAGATTACTGCTGTATCCCCGACGGCCATAGAAGGCTTAAAGATAGAATCCGTAACAGGTCCTTTAAATACTCCAACTCCGCCGGCACCGGTAAGCGAGGGAAATAATACACGCGCCGCATCATTATTACAGAATACATCGTGGGGATGCAGGTTGTTGATTGATGCAACTCCAACTGAGTCGATCTGGTAGGCCTGAGATATCGGGAAATAAGAAAGACCGATATAGTAAGAAAAGAAAAGCGTATCTATTGATTTATTGTGTCTCATTTTTCCCGGGTCAATAGTTACTTTATGTAAACTAGGTACTGAATCGACCATACTTTTATTGTTGGAATTCCAGAATCTAAATTTTGAAGAACCTGAAGGTATATTTGTCGCTGTAACTGTAAAGGGTTGTCCATCATAACAATAAATAGCATTCAGACCAACAAAATAGGCTTTGATAGCTACAACAATTATACTCACGTTGTCCTGCTGTGAACAGGTTGTGGAACTGTTCACTATATTTAGCAGATAATTGACATTATGAGGGCTGCCGACGGTGTCTGCAACAGCAGGAGAAAAGCGTCCATCGCTGACTCCCTTTCCTGAGAATATGCCATTTGAAACATTTGCAACTAATGGAAATGTCGGGTCAGCAAGACTATAACTGAGTTGAGTTAACTTAATTCTGGCAAGATAATTACTTTTCACCGGGATCCCTGTCCTGGGATTATGATTAGATGATACAGGAGTTACCTCAAAAGTTATTTCCTGGCCACTCTGGCCATTGGTAATATCTGATGGTGTAAGGGTGTACTGTAATCCTGTGGCGCCAGATATGGGAACATTATTCAGATACCATTGGAACGTTGAAATACCCTCACTTTTATAGGCATAAATATACAGGTATTTACCTTTTAAAGTATTTCCGGCAGCCCTGATGCCTTCGATACAAACCTGGTCAGCAACAGGGAAACCAATAAGATTCTCAATAGACAGCGTTGCAGGACTCTGGACTGGAGCCCCGAAATTAGGAGGTCCGACTGATGATTTCGGTGTTACCTCAAACGTAAGAGTTTGATCCACATCAGAAGTGGTAGGTGTATAGGTTATACTTGTTGCCAAGGAGATTGGTACCGTTCCGTTCCTGAGCCATCTGAAACTACTGCCGGTTTCCGAACCTGTGCTACCATCGGTATAGGTATAATGGCCAGTCAAAACGCTGCCTACCGCAGGAGTTCCGGTAATCGATACGGAGCTGGCAACCGGTAACGGATTTACTGTGACATTATACGTTGTTGAATTAAGAGCTGTACAATGATTACCATTAGTATAGTTCACGCTTATTGTCTGTGCGCCGGTCGTATTCCAGGTCACATTGACACTATTGGTCCCGTTTCCAGAAATAATAGATCCGCCTGTTGAGATGTTCCAGGAATATCCTGTCATTCCCGATTCTGTTGAATATATATTTCCTGTAGAGTTAACCCTCGGTGTTGCAGGTCCTGTAACAGTTGGAACAGGTAATGGATTTACTGTGACGCCAAAAATTGTCGGAGATGAGGCAGTACATTGATAAGTATTTGTATAGTTCACTCTGACTGTTTGACTACCAGCTATATTCCATGTAACAACAATCATATTTCCTGATCCTCCTGTTGTTATAGTTCCTCCGGTTGGAATACTCCATGTATATGAAGGCATGCCAGCATCAGTAGTATAAATATTGCCTGTAGAGTTGATGCAAGCCGCAGTTGGAGTTGGGGCTGGGCCGGTAATCGCCGGGACCGGTAATGGTTGTACTGTGATAGTTTTAGTCGTAGGTGACAATGCTGTACATCCATTTGAATTAGTGTAGTTAACACTTAACCAATCGGAACCGCCTGTTGTATTCCAGGTCACATTGACAGTATTAGTTCCGTTACCTGAGTTAATAGTTCCACCTGCTGAGATGTTCCAGGAATATACTGTCATTCCTGGTTCAGTTGTATAATTATAGGTAGAGTTAACACATGGAGTGAAATTTCCTGTTATTGTAGGTGTATTTGCCGTATTAACGATAAGAATAAAGTTTTGTGCGAAGGTCTGAATGCAATTTGGTGTTGCACTCATAGTCGTAATTTTCGTTATACTCATCGTCTTTCCATTATCAGCTGCCGTTAAGACTCTGGATAGAAAGTTCACTTGTGTTCCAGTAGCAGCCACCGTAGTAACCGGTGATTCCGTATTACCATTGATAGTGTAGTCCACTTTAGAAATACTGTTTGGAAGCAATCCTGTTAAATTGATAGATGCCTGATGAGTTTCACAAACAGCCGCCACCTGAGAGGCTCCGGTTAATGTGGGAGTCGGATTGACAGTCATAGTGGCCACATTAGAAGTTACATCAGTACAACCATTGCCTGCT
>PMEC01000035.1:4135-18722 GCA_003155705.1 Bacteroidales bacterium | reverse complement strand
TTACAATTCCGACCGGGGCAACCGGGATAAAGGATATCAATCCGTTTGACGGGCTTAAGATCTACCCAAATCCAACTTCGGGTCTTTTCACAATTGAAATTGACAACCAGATATTCGGTGACCTGCTGTTTAACGTTTTCGCACAGGAGGGAAAAGAGATACTGAAAATAAAGTTCGAAAAGACAACTGTACATTTTTCCAGTCAGATCGATCTGTCAGGACAGCCAAAAGGTTTATATTTGATTAGTATTACTTTAGATAAATATTTTAGCAATAAAAAGTTAATTATTGAATAAAAAAAATGAAACGCCTATTATTATTTCTTCTACTGATATTTATTCAGTTACCTTTCTTAAAGGCTGTTGATTTTTCGGTTAAAGAAAAGTCGATAATCTATACGAATGCGATAAAGGTTCTGGAAAATTATCAGACGATAATTAATCAAATGGGTCTATATGTCGTAAATAATGTTGAGAAAGCAAAAAGCAGCTCAGAAAGCTTTCTTGAACTATTTGTAAACAGGCAGGTACTTATCTATAATGATCTTGATCCTGCTCATAAACTCAGCGAATTCTATGAGGCTGAAACTTACTCATCCAATATTATTCTCTGGTACCCTGATGGATTATCGATCCAGCTGGATCTGGGAAATGCAAAGGTCAGCGATATTATGACACATGAAGAGAATGTTTACTCAATCGACATTATGGTTAAAAAATCAATCAATGGTAACTATCTGAACAAGACCCTGAATAAAAATAATGAAGAACTATTGTTCAGAATAGCCTTTGGCCTTGAAAACAAATCATTGACTAATTTCAAGATCGTCGGTATAAGAAGCTCTTCATCGAATTTTGTGATAAACGATTCCCAGGCACTTAAAGAGGTAAACAGTGAAGACTTAAATGCGGAAGATATGGCAAAGATCCAGAGCGAATTAAAATCNNTATCTTTCCGGTTTCATTGCTGATTATCCTAATGGAATTAAAAACTTATCAATCAATTACGACTCTGCAAAATTCCATAAGGTAATGAAGGCTCCTGAAGGGAATTACTATACCTATGTCGATGCAGATAAATTCTTCTCGGGAAGTTTTAAAGGCAAAGATGTATTTCGTAAAATGTTCCCTCTTGTTTTTAAGATATCCTTTAATGCCTCAGGAAAAACATTCACTGGCTTCATAATAAACAGCGTTGATATTTCATCGGTGAAATTTAATCAGACAACAACCGGAAATACCACTGAAAAGAAACCTGAAATAATTATTAAACCTGTTTCCCGAAAGGGATTTGGAATGTCATTAATTGGCTCATTCGGTCAGACACAAATTAATTCAAAGGACATTTCTACTTTAACTATTGCAAAGGATCAGCATTCATGGAATGTTTCTCCACTTTATGGCTATATTACTGCCCTGGGGGCAAGTTATTATTTTACAGATAATATTGCAGTACGGAGCGGGCTCGAGTTCAATACATATTCTTCAAAATTTGTCCTCAGCGGTACATTCACAGATAATGCTCTTTCAACAGATATCAATAATTCCAAATATTACAAGATCGTAGATGCAAACCTTGACTCTCTTGTTAATATTAATTATGTTACCGTACCTATTCTTTTCAATTATACCAGTGGAAAACCCGGGAAATTTGGATTTTATGGAGAAGCAGGTGTTAAAATCTCAATTCCTGTAACCGCCTCCCATACTAATACCGGCAGTTATAACTTCTATGGCTATTATCCCAGTCATCCTACTGTAACTCAGTATGTTAATCTTTCTGAACTTGGCTTTTACGATAAAGAAAATATAAATGAAACCAGTAAGATACCAATGAAGGGATTCAACCTGGCATTCTATGGCTCTGCCGGTATCAATATTCCACTTGGATACTATTCGTCCCTGAGCATCGGCCCGGAGGTGATGATTGGATTATCAGACATTTTTAGCGATAAGAAAACGTACACTGATATTTTCGGGAGATCCTATACGCACCAACCCACTAAAATCAGAAATTTTGGAATAAGAATAAGTTTATCCTATAAATTGTAATATTATCTGAAATACGTAATAATATGTTTAAGAAATCATTACTACCACTAATTGCTCTGTTTTTAAATCTGGTTGCATCGGGACAAACAAAAACAGCGGTTACAAGCAAGGAGGCAAAAATAGTTGATGAAATAAACCTAAGTGAACAGGATATACAGGTTTTTAAGGAGCAGACAAAACAAAAGGTGGATGAGTTTCAACAATATATTGTAACCCTTGGAAGCAAAGATGAGCCGGCAGAAAAACGTAACATGGCAGAAAAAGAGGCTCTAAAGCTTTTTTATAAAGGAGCACAGATGGAAATCTCCATGATAATGCCTGACGGTATAGTGCAGAAGGTTAACCGATCGATGGAGAAGTATCTGGCCAGGTTGAAATCGCTTCCATTTACAAAGGTTGTTATTAAATTTTATGATATTGCTTACATCCGCGATTTTACAAAAGGACCAGACGGAAAATACTATTCAACCGCAACAATAATCCAGGAGTTTACAGGGTTCAAGGATGATAATATTGTCTACACAGATGTTACAAAAAAAGATATCGAAATTATTATTGATCTTGTTGAAGACAAGTTCTTTAAAGAAAAAAGATGGAAGATTTTTCTTGGCGATATTAAAGCAAGCGAGACAAAAACAACAAATACATAATGGTTGGCAAGTCGTTTTGTAAAAGATTATTGTCAGCGCTTATTTTTGGTTGGCTCGGTATCCTTATTAATAATAATTGTGATTCACAAACTATCGTTAATTCTCAAAATCCAAATGAAAAAATATTCCTGGTACGTACAAAACAATTCAATGAGTTTATAGACCGGTTCAATTATAAGACCAACTTTAACGGGAATCCGGTTGATTCCGTTTTTAAGTCAAAAATGACAAGGGAGAAGATTATTAATTCTCTTTTCGACCTCAAAGATTTTCGGGCTGATCTTTCCGGTAAGAACTGGTCCAAAAACTATACTGATCTGAAAACAGAATTTATTAATGAGGTGCTTCATAAAAACATCTTGATTTTTAAATATTCCGATAAAATTATAGCTGAAGCAATCTCACGAATAATATATAAAGGAACACCCGCCAGAATAAGTATATTCCTCACACAGGAAATTGTTGGAAACGGAATGGTCAAATGGGTGATTTCCAGTGTGAAAGGCGATCTGTTTAATCTATTTAAGCCAGATACTGCTTATATCAGGTTTATTCCCCCATCGAGTAACGAAACCGATTTTATAAATCTGAAAAGAGCTCTTGAGGATGTAGATCATCTTCAGGAATATTCATCAAAAGATTATTATCCTGATTATCTTTCTGTTTTCTTTTATATGGTAAAATCTGGCTTTATTAAGTTCGACTATGTTGAAGAGGTTTTATACCATATCATTGATATACCAGGCTGGTGCATCAAAGTCAAAGAATTCAACAGAAATGAAATGAATTCAGGTTGGTTGATATATGATGTTTCCAGGAATTTTTCAGACAAAATAAGTTATCTGAAAGCACTTAATAAATAATTTTTCGAATATTTTACGGATTTGTTCGAAATTTTTGGATGAACAAATACCTTTCTGTTCCTGATAATATACCAGCCATTTTGCGGGGAAGGTCTTGATGCAAATATTCCTATATTTGCTGAATAAGTTTCGGAAATAACCAGCAGATCCAAAATGTCTGATATTATTAAACTTCTTCCCGATTCGGTGGCTAATCAGATTGCTGCAGGAGAGGTTATTCAAAGACCCGCCTCCGTGATAAAAGAGCTCATTGAGAACTCTGTAGACGCAGGTGGAAAAAACATCAGAGTTATAATAAAGGATTCCGGTAAAACATTAATCCAGGTAATAGATGATGGTACCGGAATGTCAGAAACAGATGCAAGACTTTCTTTTGAAAGGCATGCAACATCTAAAATAACAACAGCCCAGGATCTGTTTGCAATAACCACCAAAGGGTTCCGGGGAGAAGCATTAGCCTCTATTGCCGCTGTTTCAATGGTTGAACTTAAGACTCGTCGTGAAACAGACGAAGCAGGAACACTGATAGTCATTAGCGGATCAAAAGTTGAAACCCAGGAGATTTGCAGTTGCCCGGCAGGTTCAAGCTTCTCGGTTAAGAGTCTTTTCTTTAATATTCCTGCCAGAAGAAAATTCCTTAAATCTGACAACACCGAACTGCGGCACATCATTAATGAATTTCAGAAAGTTGTGCTGGCTCATCCGGCAATAAAATTTTCTTTACATCATAATGATTCTGAAATATTCAATCTTCCTGCCACTAATCTCAGACAGAGAATTATCGGTGTTTTCGGAAAACATATTAATCAGGATCTTATAGCTCTTGACACAGATACAAGCCTGATAAAGATATCCGGATTCATCGGCAAACCCGAGAACGCAAGACGAACTTTTGGTGAGCAGTTTTTCTTTGTCAACAACCGCTTCATGAAACATCCCTATTTTCATAAGGCAGTTCTTGAAGCTTATCAGAACATCCTGGCGGCAGAAGCCATTCCTGCATATTTCATTTATATGGATGCAGACCCGGCAAGTATCGATATTAATATTCATCCTACCAAAACCGAGGTTAAATTTGAAGATGAAAGGGCGATATGGCAGATCCTGATGGCTTCTGTCAGAGAAGCACTGGGAAGATTCAACATTGTACCATCTCTTGATTTTGGGAATGAAGCTCTGATAGATATTCCGGTGAGATCATCATCCGGAGAGATTCCCGAACCTCCTGTTATTGAGATTAATACACAGTACGATCCCTTTTCCAGAGAGGAAAGAGGATCAAGGCCGGATATTATAGAACGATTTGAAAAAGAGAACCCGGAAAATTGGGAAAGACTTTACTCCGGTATTGAAAAAGATGATAAAATTTACAGACAAGCAGATAAGATAAGTCAAGACCCGAGAAAGTTTTTCCAGATCAAAAATAAATATATTTTTTGCCCTGTAAAGTCAGGATTGATGATGATCGACCAGAAAAGGGCGCATGAAAGAATTCTTTTTGAGAAGTTTATGGATAGCCTAAGCAGCAACAGATCAGTCGGTCAGTCAAACATGTTTCCCGTAACTGTGGAAATGAGCCCTGCTGATTACCTGTTACTGAAAGAGATTGAAGAAGATATCAACCTTCTCGGATATGATTTTCGCCATCTGGGTAATAATATAATTTCTATCAACAGCCAGCCTGCAGAGAATGGTTCATCCAACCCCGGGGAGATGATAAAAACAGTTCTTGAGGTTTATAAAAACACCGAAGCTGATCCTGCTACCGGGATGAAAGAAAAAGTGGCATCAGCGATGGCCAGAACATCTGCAATCCCATATGGTAAAGTTCTGTCACAAAGTGAAATGGGAGATCTTTTCGATTCCCTTTTTGCATGTTCTGCACCTAACTATTCTCCTGCCGGTAAACCGGTAATCAATATTATAACGCTTGAGGAACTTGATAAAAGATTCAAATAAATCTTATGACATTCTGTCTGATATAAAATGAAATTATATTTTTGGTCCGACAATTGAACTAAACAGTTTTGAAATTTTAAAAATTATAAATGAACGGTTACGGAAAAGGATTTTTTGGGATGCCCCCGGTTGTTAAAAACCTGATTTTCATTAATATATTGATGCTTCTTGCCTATTATACCGTAGGGAGCGTATTTGATATTGACCTGAACAGGACCCTTGGATTGTATTTCCCTAAATCAGAACAATTTAAGCCGATACAGATTATAACTCACATGTTCATGCACAGTGGAATCTGGCATCTTTTCTTTAATATGTTTGCACTTTATATGTTTGGCCAGGTTCTTGAGCAAGTCTGGGGCCCAAAACGCTTTCTCATCTTTTATTTTGTTTGCGGACTGGGTGCGGCATTGACGCATGAATCGGTAATTGCTTTCCAGTACTCCCACCTTGCGCATTCACTTAGTCCTGAAAATCTGCAACTTGTTCTCAATGAAGGCACCGCATATTTCAATCAGGGAAAAGTATTTACTGATCCGGGCATGGAGAACCTTCAGATATTGCTAAATACACCCACTATAGGAGCTTCCGGAGCAATATTTGGTGTTCTTCTTGCTTTTGGAATGCTGTTTCCCAATACTCAGCTGATGCTGCTTTTTCCCCCAATACCCATTAAAGCAAAATATTTTGTAATTATTTATGGCGGCATTGAACTTTATATGGCAATAACACAACCGGGTTCAAATATTGCCCATGCAGCGCACCTGGGAGGCATGTTGTTTGGTTATCTTCTTATCAGGTACTGGAGAAAAACCACAAATACGTTGTATTGATGGGTATCTGGGATGATATTAAAGCAACTTTCAGGAATGGCAATAACCTTACCAGGCTTATCTATGTTAATATTGCTCTTTTCCTCATAATAACGCTGATTGGGATTATAGGTTTCCTTCTGATAAATCCGGAAATTGTCAATAAAACGATCAGATTTCTGTCTGTCCCTTCTTCCTTTAAAACGTTACTGCTAAAGCCATGGACATTGATAACTTACATGTTTACCCACAGGGAGTTGCTTCATATACTAGTCAATCTGTTATGGCTGTATTGGTTTGGTAAAATATTTCTTGAATATCTTGATGAGAAAAAACTGGTTGCAGTATATCTTCTGGGTGGAATTTCCGGGGCATTTACGTACGTTCTTTCATATAATATATTTCCGGCTTTTCAGGGAATTGTGGGTGAATCAATTCCACTGCTCGGAGCAAGCGCATCAGTTATGGCTATTGTAGTGGCCATTGCTGCGTATGTGCCTGACTATACTGTTTATCTCTTTCTTCTGGGGAAGGTTAAAATAAAATACATTGCCCTCGGAATTTTTATTTTCACCTCAGTAATGGATTTCTCGGTTAATTCGGGAGGGAAGCTTGCTCATATAGGAGGCGCCCTATTTGGATATCTTTATACTTTAAACTACCGTCAGGGACATGATATCGGAAAAGGAATCAACAACATCATTGATTATCTTGTAACTCTTTTCAGACCTGCAAAAAAACTTAAAGTAACATATAAAAGAACCGCCGATGATTATGAGTATAACAAAGTAAAAGTGGATCATCAGAAAGAGATAAATAAAATTCTCGATAAAATTTCAAAGGGTGGATATGACAGTCTCACAAAGACTGAAAAAGATATGCTTTTCAGGGAGAGTCAGAAAAAAAACTAATCTATATATTTTCAATTGGCTGGATTATTTGTCGTTAATTGAGAGCAATTTTTCGATATTTAGGAATAATTTCGCAAAACATAAATTTAAAATAATTTGAGTATCCGGAATGAATAATAGTTTTTCAAAAATTATGAAATAATTGAATTTGAATTTAATTAAAATATTAATAAAGTTGAGGGGGATCCTTCGCTATCGCTCAGGATGACAGAATTTTGAGGGGTTACAGAGGGGAAAGAAGTGGCGATTCGATGCGAAATATGCAATAAAGTATTAATGTATACGAATCGCCACTTCTTTTCCCCCCGGACCACCAACCCATGGTGTCATCCCGAGTGCCAACGAGGGATCTCCCAGGAGATGTTATAGTTATATATTTATTATTGATTGCCGATACTCATATAAAATAATCATTGAGAAAAATATTCCATAGGATTTTCCTGGTTATAAATATCTGCTTTGCCGCAGCACTTCTTATATCTTATCTTGCAGTACATATTGATCCCGAGAATTTTGCGTTTCCTTCATTTTTTGGTCTAGCTTACCCATATATTCTTCTCATAAATTTTATTATTGCTGTTGTCTGGGCTGTTAATCTTAAATATGAAGCGCTAATTTCTGTATTTGTTATTGCTCTGGGATTGAACCATCTTACCAATTATATTAAATTCAGGAAGCCGGCGAATGAAAAACAGGGCTCGTTTAAAGTTATGAGTTTCAACCTGAGACTTTTTAATTATTTTGAAAAACCGAAGAATAATGGCACTGAAAAAAAGATTCTTGAATTTGTCAGAACCATTCATCCGGAAATAATCTGTTTCCAGGAATTATTTATAACGGGTAACCCTGATGAAAAAGAACAGGAAATCATAAAGACTCTGGGAGGCAAGTACTATTCTCACACAAAACTTTTAGGCAGAAGAAAGGATCAATATTACGGAATCGTTACATATTCCAGATATCCGATAATCGGGAGAGGTGAGATTCGACATCCCGGCTCATCTAGTCTTTCAATCTACTCCGACATTGTGATTGAAAAAGATACCTTCAGAATTTTCAATAATCATCTTCAATCATTCAGGTTACGAAGAATGGAGCGGTCACTGATTGAAGAGCTTGCTTCTGACGACAATCAGACAATAGATGAAATAAAGACACTATCAACAAGCCTGAGACAAGGTTTTATTAGACGTGCCTCACAGGCCCAGGTGGTTAAAAGCTATATTGACCGATCGCCTTATCCTGTTATAGTTCTCGGGGATTTCAATGATACCCCGGTCTCATATGCATACACAAAAATCCGAAAGGGACTTAACGATGCTTTTGTAAAATCTGGTTTTGGCGCTGGTTTCACATACAGAGGAAATTATCCACCCAACAGGATTGATTATATTTTATATGATAATAACCTGATCAGTACTAAATTCGATATTCTGAAAGTTAAATATTCAGATCACTATCCTATTCTGGCTTCTTTCAGAAAGCAGAATTAAAATGGCAATTTCCTGAAATCAACATTACCGCCTGAGATTATTAAACCTGTCTTCTTTCCTCTGAAAAAATCAGGATTTTCTTTAATTATGGCAAGTACTGTTGCTGATGAGGGTTCAATAATTATTTTCATCCTTTCCCATACCAGAAGCATGCAATCAATGATTGAGTCTTCCTTAGCTGTAAAAATCCTATCAACATTTTTTTTAATGATAGCAAATGTAAGCTCGCTCAGCGAGGTCAGTAATCCATCAGCTACCGTTAAGGGATTAACTGAAGGGGTAAGTTTGCCAGAAGTGAATGATATAAATGCATCATTTGCATTTAGTGGTTCTGCACCAATTATCTGGATCTTTTTATTAATCCCTTTTACACAGGTAGAGGTGCCGCTCATCAGTCCACCGCCGCCAATTGGAGATATTACAATTTCAAGATCATTTTTTTCTTTAAGCAGCTCTAAAGCTGCCGTTCCCTGTCCGCATATTACATTAAAATTGTCGTACGGATGAATAAGCGTAGCACCGGTTTTTTTCATAATCGTCCAGGTGGTTTCTTCCCGGTCTTTCAGAGTAGGTTTACAAAAAGTAATTTCAGCGCCATAGCCAGCGACAGCATTCTTCTTTACATCAGGAGCATTTTCAGGCATGACAATGTGTGCCTTAACCCCGTTCATTCTTGCTGCCAGGGCAAGTGCCGCAGCGTGATTACCTGATGAATGTGTCACAACTCCTCTACTTTTTTCTTTCGGAGACAATGATAGAACAGCGTTTGTAGCTCCCCTGAATTTAAATGCGCCCACTTTTTGAAAGTTTTCGCATTTAAAGAATAGCTCACAATCAAAAATGTCATTTAACTGATGAGAACTCAATACCGGAGTATGATTAATAAATGGTTCGATCCTTGAGTGTGCTGCCAGAATATCGTTTAGAGTAGGAATCTGCATATAAAATCAGTTTCTTCAAAATTACCAAAATAATGAAAGAAAAAAGAGCCGTCTGAAATCAGGCAGCTCTTATGATTTAATTCCATTGATATCTAAAATAAACTCCATGCAACAGTCACACCAGCCATTACAACCGCAACCATTGACATCAGTTTGATCAGTATATTCATTGAAGGACCACAGGTATCTTTAAAAGGATCTCCAACGGTATCTCCAACGATACTTGCTTTATGGCATTCACTCTTTTTTCCACCGTAGTTACCACGTTCAATAAATTTTTTGGCGTTGTCCCATGCCCCACCTGCATTATTCAACATACTTGCAAGTGTAAAGCCGGTCGTCATACCTCCCATCAGCAAACCGACAACGCCAGGAACTCCAAAAATGATACCGGTTGTTACCGGAACAATGATTGCCATGAGAGAAGGAATAACCATCTCTTTTTGAGCACCTTTTGTGGCAATTGCCACGCATTTTGCATATTCGGGCTTTCCTGTACCTTCCATAATACCTGGGATTTCTCTGAATTGCCGTCTCACTTCATCTACCATTCGTCCTGCATTTCTTCCTACTGCTTTCATTGCCATTGCAACAAATACGAAAGTCATCATTGCTCCGATGAAAAGGCCTGCGAGCAAGATAGGATTGAAGAGTGAGAGATTATAGGCGTCAACAAAATCTTTAATACCTGCGTGAGTAACTTCTATTGCCTTCTGACCAGCGTGCACAGCTACAGGTACATGGCTCTTATAAAACAGAACATCACCAATTTGCTTATAGCCGTCGACACTCTTATCAGCAAGTCTTCCAAGCCAAAGTTTTACCTCTTCCATATAAGCAGCCACAAGTGCCAGTGCTGTAAGTGCTGCCGAGCCTATTGCAAATCCTTTACCTGTTGCTGCTGTTGTATTGCCAAGTCCGTCAAGTGCATCTGTTCTTTCTCTGACTTCTGCAGGCAAGTCAGACATTTCGGCATTACCACCGGCATTGTCTGCTATTGGTCCGAAAGCATCAGTTGCCAGGGTCACTCCCAGCGTCGAAAGCATTCCTACGGATGCAAAACCAATTCCATAGACGCCCATTGCAAAGTCGTGGAATCCACCTGCAAAACCATAGGCGGCAATTATACCTCCGACAATTGTCAAAACAGGCAGCCATGTAGAAAACATTCCCACCGCCATACCTTCAATAATAACAGTTGCGGGGCCAGTCTGGGATTGTTTTGCTATACCTTGAGTTGGGCTGTATCCATCAGAAGTATAGTATTCTGTTGACTGTCCGATTATGACTCCGGCCACCAGACCTGATACTGCAGCACCGAAAACACCCCATGTTATCCAATCTGCATAAGCCATTATTGCGAGAACAACCAGAATAAGAGATGAACTTCCGCCTGTACCAAGCAAAAGCGCCCTGAGAAGGGTTTTCGGAGAAGCTGACTCTTTTGTTCTTACCATGTATATTCCTGCAATTGAGAGTAATATTCCGATTGCAGATACCAGCATGGGGGCAATAACGGATTTTATCTGTTCACCCGGAACTATTGAAGGAAGTGCCGCACCGAGAGCAGCTGTAGCAAGGATTGAACCTGCATATGATTCATAAAGGTCTGCGCCCATTCCGGCTACATCACCCACGTTATCACCAACGTTATCTGCAATTGTCGCAGGGTTACGCGGATCATCTTCGGGAATACCGGCTTCTACTTTCCCCACCAGGTCTGCTCCGACATCAGCTGCTTTAGTAAAAATACCACCACCGACTCTTGCAAATAAAGCCTGTGTCGAAGCTCCCATCCCGAACGTTATCATCGTTGCGGTAATTTCAACAAATTTCTGGTGTTCATCAATTCCCTTGGATACAAAATTGAGTCCTAAGAACTGCAACCCGGTTGCCATATGCTCAGGTGTGAATACGACCTTAGTCAGGAAAATGAACCAAAGGGCAATATCAAGAAGAGCAAATCCTACTACAACTAGACCCATAACTGCTCCGCTGCGGAGAGCTATCTGTAACCCCTTGTTGAGTGATTTTGAAGAAGCCCAGGCTGTTCGGTTTGATGCAAATGTTGCAGTCTTCATTCCCAGCAAACCACTAAGACCAGAGAAAAATCCTCCGGTAAGGAAAGCAACCGGGACAAACGGGTTTTGAACNNCTTTATAAAAGATCCAGGCGAACAATAATGCCATAAGCGCTGAAATCGGTACAATCCAGAATAAACTACTAATCATGATTAAGGTTTTAAATGTTCAACAATTATCGATGCAGTTATTATATTCAGTAATGATTCCAATAATTCTGAAAGACCAAAATATTAAATGAACGTCAATAATTTCCTTATTCAGAGGTTGATATTAATAAAAATATTTTGAATTTCAAATGTTTAATAATTATTATGACTTCTCATTTTTTAAACAGGTCGTTAACAAATAAAAAACCTGTCAGTCATTTTAAACTGGCAGGTTTTTATATGAAAATATTAAGTTCTAAACTACGAATGGAACTTTCTTAAAACCACCTCTTTTAGAGTAGATAATTGCTCCAATTATAAGTGACAGGCAAATTACTCCTGTTATAAACATACCTGCAGAAGTATGTCCTGGTTTCTGGTAGGCAATAATTACGGGGGCTGCAAGAAGGGAGACCAGGTTTATGACCTTAATCATTGGGTTAAGCGCTGGCCCGGCAGTGTCTTTAAGCGGATCACCAACAGTATCNNTCTTCAATGGTTTTTTTGGCATTATCCCAGGCTCCGCCGGCACCTGCCATAAAGACTGCAAGCAACTGCCCTGAGAGTATCACTCCGGCAAGGAAACCGCCCAATGCTTCGACACCAAGCAAACTCCCAATAAGTATTGGAGATAACACGGCGATCAGAGCAAGTGGGACCAGTTCTCTTTGTGCTGAAACAGTACAAATATCGACAGCTTGTTGATAATCAGGTTTTACTGTACGTTCAATTATGCCCGGTATTCTGAATTGACGGCGGACCTCTTCTACTATCTGCGCAGCGGCACGAGTTACTGCATTGATCGTAAGAGAAGAGAATAGCCAGGGAATAGTTCCTCCGATAAGAAAGCCAATAAATACCATCGGGACAGAAATACGTATACCGGTTTCGATCAGCTGCGCTGTTTTTTCAAATCCCAGTTGAATCTGAACCTTACTTACATCAGTAATGAACGATCCGAACAGTGCAACTGCAGCAATTACGGCTGAACCAATAGCAACACCCTTTGTAATTGCTTTTGTTGTATTACCGGTCGCATCGAGTGAATCCATTATTTTGCGTGCATCTTTATCGAGATGAGATAGTTCCCCTATCCCATTAGCGTTGTCAGCTATAGGGCCAAAAGCATCCATTGCGACATTATTACCTGTCAGAGTAAGCATCCCGATACCGGTCATTGCAACTCCATAGAGGACATAAACAACTGGTTGTCCGTAATATATCATTACTGAAGCAAAAATTGTGATGGCAATTACCAATGTCTGCCATACAGCAACTTCAAATCCATAACTTAATCCCTTTAATATCAGAGTTGCGGAACCGGTTTTTGANNTTCTTTGCAATATCCTTGACAGGGTGAAAATTTCCATCGGTAAAATGTTTGGTTATCTCATCCAGTACAATTGCCAGCAGAATTCCGACTACTACCGATAGAAATGAGCGCCATTCATGAAGGTAGAAATAGGAAAGAATACCAAATGCTGCAATACTTATAGCTGCTGAAGAATAAAAACCTTTATTAATTGCTTTAAGTGCGTTATTGGTTTTTGCAGTCTTGCTTCCCTTTACGAGATATGTACCAATTATTGAAGAAAGCACCCCAATACCTCTGACGAGCAGCGGGAAGATTATCCAGGAAAGCTGGTGTGTCATAGTATATAGTACAACCCCAAGTATTAAAGTTGAAACTATTGTTACTTCATAAGATTCAAATATATCTGCAGCCATCCCTGCACAGTCGCCAACATTGTCTCCCACCAGGTCGGCAATAACTGCCGCATTACGTTCATCATCCTCAGGAAGACCGGCTTCAACTTTTCCAACCAGGTCGGCACCTACATCAGCTGCTTTAGTATATATACCCCCGCCAACTCTCATGAAGAGTGCGAGTAGGGTGCCTCCAAAACCAAAACCAAGAAGAGTATCAGGCGATGCCACACCGAAAAGAATAAATATCAGGGTACCACCAAGCAACCCTAAACCGTCCGTCAGCATTCCGGTTATGGTTCCTGCACGGTAAGCAATCTTAAGAGCCTCTCCAAAACTTCTTCTTGAGGCGGAAGCTACCCTAACATTTGCCTGAACTGCCATCCTCATTCCAAACTGACCCACCATCAGAGAGAATAAAGATCCCATAATGAATGCAACAGCACGGCCAAAACCAATTATAAGCTTTAGTGATTGATCGGAATAACCTGCAAATCGCAACTTTGACTCTTCTGTTGGAGGAACCACATAAACAGATAGAAAAAGTATTATTGTAAAAACAAAAATAAGGGGGATAATAGTCTTTAATTGTCTTTTCAGATAAGCATTTGCTCCCAAACGAATACCATCCCAAACATCCTGCATCTTTTCCGTTCCTTTATCGCACGCCATAACCTGCCTCCGCAAAAACATTGCATAGGCAAGTCCGAAAAAAGCAATAACCAGAACACTCCAGATTGCTATAACCTCAAAGGGGGTTGCCCCTGGTAAACTAAACATAATAAATTTTAAATTAAAAGATTAATACTAAATAGCTCTAAAAAAGTCATAATTAATGTTTTCCAGTTCTGTCATACTTGGATAGGGATAAAAAACAACTTCACCCTTCGAACCAACGTAAAATCCACTTTCTATCGTTCTGTAGAGAAGTGAACCGGAATAAATCCGCTGAACTGTTTTCATGTGTTTT
>PMEC01000035.1:0-4031 GCA_003155705.1 Bacteroidales bacterium | reverse complement strand
GTAGTAAGATATAAACTTTTAAGCGCCGACAATGGTATCATTTCAAGAACCTTATATACTGAAAGGTACACTGAGCTTTTTGGAGCGCCATCAGGTTTTGCAACACAACGGCGATTCAGGCTTTCAATGTCGATCAGTTTTTCAATACCTCCAAGGTCTACTTCAAAGAATATTGCCTGACCTCTGTTCCTTTTCTTTGTCCCGGTCGAAAGATATGCTCCAAAATCTGCCGGAGGAAGCATAGAAGCAATAAGTGCCTCGGGGGTTGCGGTTAAATAAATAAATCTGCTCATAACTTTATTATATTAATTATTATAATCAATATCCTGGCGCCCTCAGAGAAGGTTGCTGAAAAAATCAAAATTGCCCCAAATATAAGCCAGATTTATTTATCGTGAAAGAGGAAAATCAAAACAATTTCATTCACCTATAATAAAAAGTGTTAAAATCAGATATATGCCTGGCTTATAACATTTTAACTAACATACAAAAAGAATCTTCCCGGGGCTCTTAAAATACTTACCTCTTTTTTTGCGCTTCAACCTAATACATTTATTATTTTTGCTCAGAATAAAAACAAATATCAATTTCGATAGAATTTAACAGTCATAATAACCATGATTAATTTTTTTGACGACAAAATATCAGAAAGACTTGGGGGTTCTGACTTCGGAAAGTCAACAGTTATATACAAATTTGAACTTATTAAAAGAGCAAAAGCCGCTGCAAAAAAAGCACACCCTGAATTAGCCCTAATCGATATGGGAGTTGGTGAACCTGATTGGCCTGCCGATAATCTGGTTGTAAAAGCATTATCGGAAGAGGCAGGAAAACCTGAAAACAGGTGGTATGCCGATAATGGGATTCCTGAGTTCCAGGAAGAAGCAGCAAGGTATCTTGAAAAGGTTTATGGACTTTCGGGTCTGATTCCGTCAGAACATATAATACATGGTATTGGATCAAAACCGGTGCTTGCAATGCTTCCAATATGTTTTATAAATCCCGGAGATGTTTTACTTACGACAGTTCCGGGATACCCGGTCACAGCAACTTATACAAAATATCTTGGCGGTGAAGTATTCAATCTGCCATTGGAGGAATCTAATTCATTCCTGCCAGACTTAAGTATAATTCCTCAGTCAATTTTAAAAAGAGCTAAGTTATTATACCTGAATTATCCAAATAATCCTACAGGAGCTGTGGCGAGCATTGAATTCTTTAAGCAAGTAGTTGATTTTGCAAAGAAAAATAACGTTATTGTAATCCATGATGCTCCTTATAGTGCATTGACTTATGATGGATACAAACCGCTTAGTTTTCTTTCAGCCGATGGAGCAATGGATGTTGGTGTTGAAGTTCATTCATTATCTAAGGCTTTTAATATGACTGGATGGAGAATCGGTTTTATTTGCGGTAACAACAAAGCAATTAAAGCCTATGCAACCGTAAAAGATAATACGGACTCCGGACAGTTCAGGGCAATTCAAAAGGCAGCTATTCAGGCATTCCAACATACTGAAATAACTGATAAAACGGTGATAAAATACTCCAGAAGATTCAATCTGCTGGTTGATGCATTAAATGATTTGGGATTTGATGCTAAAAAGCCCAAAGGATCATTCTATTGTTATGTAAAAGCTCCTGCCGGAACCGAAAATGGTAAAGTATTTAATTCAGCATCTGAATTTTCTGAATTTCTTATACGGGAATCATTAATATCAACTGTTCCATGGGATGATGCAGGAAAATTTATTCGATTCTCCGTGACTTTTGAGGCAGAAACGCTTGAAAAGGAAATGGAGGTAATAAATGAGATGAAGGTCAGGATGAAAACATTAAGATTAAAATTTTGATTTTTTTTTTAAAAGTACTGATATTTTTGACTAAAAATTTAGCTAATTCAAATAATGTGAATATTTTTGTGTCCCTGTCAATAGTTATTCGTTATATATTAAAACAGACTAACCATTAATGCCGCAAATATCTGCAATTATTATAACCTTTAATGTAGAAGCATTTATAGAAAGATGTCTTGTATCGTTGACCGGTATTGCCGATGAAATAATTGTTGTTGATTCATTTTCTACTGATTCAACTCAAGAGATTTGCAAGAAACATAATGTCAGGTTTATAACCCATGATTTTAATGGTTACAGAGATCAGAAAAACTATGCTCTGTCACTTGCTTCTTATCAATATGTTTTATCCCTTGATGCTGATGAAGCTCTTAGTGAGGAATTAAAAAAATCAATTCTGGCAATTAAGGAAAACTGGAAGTATGATGGTTATCTGTTCAATCGTTTGAATAATTATTGCGGACAATGGATACATCATTGCAAATGGTACCCCGATAAACAATTACGACTATTTGATTCAAAAAAAGGGAAATGGGGTGGATTTAATATTCATGAAAAGGTTATGATGGAAAAGGGCAGCAAGGTACGTAGAGTAAAAGGAGACTTGCTCCACTGGGCATATTCATCTCATGAGGATCATATTGAAAAAATTAAAAAATACTCGACAATAGGTGCTGCAGAATATTACAAAGCCGGAAGAAAAGCCGGACCATTTACTGCAGTAATTCATTTTTTATGGAGTTTCTTCAGATCATTTATTCTTCAACGTGGATTCCTCGATGGTCATAACGGATATCTCATTTGTTCCATAACAGCTTATTCAAGTTATCTGAAATACATAAAGCTAAGGGAGCTTCAAAAAAAGGAATCATAAACCACAATTTGCAGATTTAATGACATTTAAAGAAGATATCGGGAATTCTTTAAAAGTATTGCATAATGGCGGAGTAATCCTCTACCCTACCGATACAGTTTGGGGACTTGGTTGTGATGCCACAGATAATGAGGCAGTGGAACGAATTTTCAGGATCAAATCGAGGAATGATAAAAAAAGTCTTATAATACTTGTTAACAGTGAAGCGATGGTTGAGAGATATGTCAAGGATATCCCTGAAATAGCCCGTGAACTAATTGAAGTATCAGAAAGGCCTTTAACAATAATATATCCCGGGGCCAAAAATCTTGCTCCATCAATCACTGCAGAAGATGGATCTGTTGGCATCAGAGTGTGCATGGACGAGTTTTGTAATGAACTCATCGGGAGATTCAGGAAACCAATTATATCAACTTCTGCCAATATTAGCGGAGAACCTTCTCCTTCCCATTTTATTGAAATCTCTGAGAAGATCATTCAATCAGTTGATTATACGGTTGAGTACAAGAGAGATGACAGGCAAGAGCATCGCCCTTCACCTGTCATAAAAGTTGAACTTAATAATGTGATAAAGATAATAAGAAAATAAACTATTTTGATCTTACATGACCTGATCCTGAGACTCTTGCATCTACTTTTGGATTTCCAATATAATTTACATTTCCGCTGCCGGAAATAGAGGCACTAAGAGATTCTGCTACATTGCAGGTGCAGTTGCCACTGCCTGAAATTTGTACATGCAGGTTTTTAAACTTGGCTGCCTCCCCGGCATAATTGCCTGAACCGCTTATTGAGATATCGCCTTTACCAATATCGCCGTTCCCTTTAAGGGCAATATTTCCTGAGCCGGAAATAGAACAATTCAGTACATCTGCAATAATATCGGGTACAATAATTTTCCCGCTTCCGCTGACATTCAGATAAAGTTCATCATTTTTTAAACTGTTATCAACCTGCGCTATTCCTGACCCGGATACACTCAATCCTTTAAGATTAGGAAGCGTAATGTAAACATTGGCTTTCTCATTGTTAAAGAACCTGTTATTTAAATCTCTGATAACCAGTTTGTTATTTCTGATAACTGTCTCAATTTCGCTGAGGTATTTCTTATCCCCTTCGAGTACAACGCTGAATTCAGCTCCTGTCTTAACATAAAGATTGCCAGCAATTCCAAATCCAATTTCAGTAAATCCAGAAACAGTTCTTGTTTCCTTTTCTGTTGATTGTCCGATTAAAGTCTCTGTCGTCAGCATCATTCCGGCAACAAGGACCGACAAGTAAATCGCTTTTTTCATTTTCAT
>PMEC01000071.1 GCA_003155705.1 Bacteroidales bacterium | reverse complement strand
AAAAATCATAAAACATGTTTAAAATAATTGAAAAAACCATTGATCTTGGAAATGGGAGAACAATAACACTCCAGACAGGCAAACTGGCCAGACAGGCCGACGGAGCTGTTCTGCTCAAGATGGGCAATACAATGCTGCTGGCTACTGTTGTAGCTGCAAAAGAGGCGAAAGAAGACACTGATTTTATGCCTCTTTCGGTCGAATATAAAGAGAAATACGCATCATCGGGTCGTTTCCCGGGAGGATTCCTGAAAAGGGAATCACGACCTTCAGATTATGAAATTCTGATCTCACGGCTTGTCGACAGAGTTTTAAGACCTTTGTTTCCTGATGATTTTCATGCTGAGACATTTGTTACAGTTAGTCTCATTTCTGCAGATAAAGATATTATTCCTGATGCACTTGCAGGTCTTGCTGCTTCAGCCGCTCTTGCTATTTCAGACATTCCTTTTAATGGACCAATTTCCGAGGTCAGAGTTGCCAGAGTGGGCAAAGAATTTATTATAAACCCCACAGCTACACAACTTAAAGATGCTGATATTGATCTGATGGTTGGCGCCACATTCGACAACATAATGATGGTGGAAGGTGAGATGAAAGAGGTCGGTGAAGCAGATATGCTTGAAGCTATCAGGATTGCGCATGAGGCAATTAAAATTCAATGTAAAGCTCAGATGGAATTTGCTGAAGCTGCCGGATCTACCGTTAAAAGAGTTTATTGTCATGAGGAAAATGATGAGGAGCTGAAGAAGAAGATCTGGAATGAAACTTATGAAAAATGTTACCAGGTAGCTAAAACACTTTCCGCAAGTAAACACAACCGGTCCGAAGCTTTTGAAGCAGTAATTGATGAATTCCTTGCACAGTATAATGAAGAGAATCCGGTTAATGAGACTCTTGCAAAAAAATATTATCATGATGTCCATAAGGAAGCTGCAAGAAGACTGGTGCTCGATGAAAATGTCAGACTTGACGGANNTATTTACCAGGGGAGAGACACAGTCACTTACAACTGTCACTCTTGGGACCAAGCTCGATGAGAAAATAATTGATGATGTTCTGAATAAAGGCACCGAAAAATTCACCCTGCACTATAATTTTCCTCCATTTTCAACTGGTGAGGCAAAAGCTGCAAGAGGAATCAGCAGAAGAGAGATTGGCCATGGAAATCTTGCTCACAGGGCTTTGAAAAATATGATTCCTCCTGATGAGGAAAATCCATATGCAATAAGAGTTGTTTCAGATATTCTTGAATCGAATGGTTCATCTTCAATGGCAACTGTATGCGCCGGTACTCTTGCTCTTATGGACGCTGGTATTAAAATCCGCAAACCGGTTTCCGGTATTGCTATGGGCCTTATAACTGACAAAGAGACAAAGAAATATGCTGTTCTTTCGGATATTCTGGGTGACGAAGATCATTTAGGGGATATGGATTTCAAAGTTACCGGCACACGCGATGGCATAACCGCAACACAAATGGATATAAAGGTTGATGGTTTATCATTTGAAGTTCTTGCAAAAGCTCTCGATCAGGCAAAAAAGGGCAGACTGCATATCCTTGGAATTATGGAAAAGACAATCGCCGAACCTCGTCCTGAACTTAAACCTCATGCCCCGAGAATTGAAATGCTTACAATTCCTAAAGATATGATCGGAGCTCTTATCGGCCCGGGAGGAAAAGTAATACAGGAAATTCAGAGAGAGACCGGAACAACAATCATTGTTGAAGAGATTGACGGTCATGGAGATGTAAATATATTTGGCGAAAATAAAGAGGCAATAACTGCCGCGCTCGATTGGGTTAAAAAAATAGTGACGGTTCCGGAAGTCGGAAAGGTATACAAGGGAAAAGTAAAGACAATTGTTCAGTTCGGCGCATTTGTTGAGATACTTCCAAACAAAGACGGATTGCTTCATATTTCAGAAATAGAATGGAGAAAGATAAAAACAGTGGATGAAGTTCTGAAGGAAGGTCAGGAGATTGAAGTCAAACTTATTGATATAGATCCTAAAACAGGGAAACTTAAACTCTCAAGAAAGGTACTTCTTCCGCGTCCCCCAAGAGAAAAGGATGACGACCATAATCAGGAACGGAAAACAGAATAATTACAAATCTTTATAAAAAGCAAACCGCATAGTTTAAAACTTTGCGGTTTCTTTTTCCTTTTTATTTCAACCCATGATTGTTATTTCATAACCTATTTCTATTTTTGATCTGCAGGAAACAGAATGAATTAATTCATTCATGGTATGAGGATAAAGTACAACTATGTAGTAATTGAAGGAAATATCGGTGCCGGCAAGACCACCCTGGCTGGAAAAATTGCCGATCAGTTCAATGCACGGCTGATACTTGAGCGCTTTGCTGATAACCCATTCCTTCCAAAGTTTTATAAAGATCCCGATAAGTATTCTTTCCCGCTTGAATTGTCGTTTCTTGCTGACAGGTACAGGCAGCTGAAGGAAGAACTGGTTGCACAGGATCTTTTCAAGACATTTACAGTTGCTGATTATTACTTCATGAAATCATTGGTGTTTGCTGCATCTACGCTCACGGGTGATGAATATAATCTGTACAGACAGATCTTTTATATTATTTATGGATCACTCCCAAAACCCGATATCTATGTTTATCTTCATCTTAACCCTGAGAAACTGCTTCAGAATATTGAAAAGAGAGGGCGTAATTATGAAAAATCAATTACTAGAGAATATTTGAAAAAGATAGAGGAGAGTTATTTTTCATTTTTCAGACAAAANNAATCATTATACTCGCATAATTGACGCAATTTTTTATGATGATTATCCAACTGGTATAAACAGAGTGATTTTGTGATTATCTTATTTAAGTTTAGATGAAACTGGCCAATGAATAAAAGATTATTGCATATATAAAATGTGTGAATGATGTAACTTATTCCCCAAATTATATAACATTATTTTTTTTAGAATAGTCACCTTTGTTAAACGATTAGTTAACATAAGTATAAAAATTGGAAAGGAAAAATTATTAGAAGAAATTGTCTGCCCGATTTTTATAAACATGTTTAATTACATATTTAAAGAATTCTATTAAACACTGCCGGGAGACATTTTATTTTAATAATAAGTCAAAAACAATAAAGAATTTTTCATAAATTTGTAGAGAATTAAAATTTTTACTATCTTGTTCATTGTAAATCAAGTAAATCACATCATAAACAAATAAACTTTTTAATCATGAGAAAATTCAAAAGCTATTTTATCCTTATCCTTGCTGTGGCCGTTATGACGGGTTGCAGCGGTTTGAATAAAATGAAAAAAGACGCCAACTTAGTTAAGTATGAAGTTACACCTAAAGTTCTTGAAACGCATGCTGGCATAGTTAATGTTACAATAAAAAGTACCTACCCGCAGAAGTATTTTGATAAGAAAACTATCATTGAAGTTACACCAGTCCTGACATATACGGGTGGTGAAACAGCTTTTGAAAAAGTTACTCTACAGGGAGAAAGTGTTCAGGCAAATAATAAAGTAATCTCCAATGCGGGTAATGATTTTACCTATACAAGTAAGGTTCCTTACAAGGATGCAATGAAAATGTCACAGTTGGTTGTGAGAGTTAAAGCAACGAGAGGTAAAACTGTTCTTGATTTTGACCCGGTAAAAATTGCCGATGGTGTTATTGCCACGTCCACTCTTACTCAAAATGAGGTTAAACCTATTATGATGGGTAACCATTTTGTAAGGATTACATCCGAGAATAAGATGGCAGATATTCATTATCTTATCAATGAGGCAGATATACAAAGTAAAGAACTTAAAGCAGAGGATGTTCAGCTTCTCAGGGATTATATTAAAATGGTAAGCCTGGATCCTAACCGTCAGATTAAAACTGCCGAGATCAGTTCATATGCATCTCCCGATGGACCAATGGACCTCAATGAGAAACTCTCTGTAAAGCGTGGTTCTACAGCTGACAAATTCATGAAACAGGAATTGGTAAAGGTGGAAGCTGCAAAAGCTGCTGGATTTTTTAATGAAAAAACTACTGCAGAAGATTGGGATGGCTTTAAGGCAGAAGTGGAAAAATCAACTATTCCTGATAAAGACCTTATCATCCGGGTTCTTTCTATGTATTCCGATCCGGCTGTCCGAAATAAAGAGATCAAAAATATGGCTACTGCTTTTGAAGTTCTTAAAAAAGATATTCTTCCAAAACTCAGAAGATCAAAGTTTTTTGTAAATGTTGATCTTGTCGGACGCAGTGATGAACAGATTCTTGCTCAGATTAAATCTGATCCTAAAGTTCTTTCCGTTGAAGAGATGCTATACGCAGCAACACTCACGAAAGACCTTAATGAACAGCTGAAATTCTACCAGGCAGCTGCTGACAATTTCCCGAAAGATATCCGTACTCAGAATAACATCGGTTTTACAGATCTCTTGCTGGGTAAATCTGATGATGCTATAGCAGCACTTGAAAAGGCAAAAGCTATACAGAACAATGATGTTGTAAAAAACAACCTTGGTTTTGCATACCTTCAGAAGGGTGATTATGCAAAAGCTGAAGAATATTTTACATCTATGGCCACAGCTACTCCTGAATCAAAATTCGGACTGGGTATTCTTGCCACTAAAAAAGGCGAATATGATAAAGCTGTTAATTACTTCGGTAATGAACCTTCCTACGGGCTTGGACTTGCTCTTCTGCTAAAAGGTGATGTCAACAAGGCAAAAGTTACACTTGATGCTCTTAAGACTCCTGATAAAAGTGGCAAGACTTCGTACATTAAAGCAGTTGTGGGTGCACGTCTGGATGACAGAAATTATTTGCTGAATAATCTCCGTGAAGCCATTGGGTTTAACGCTGATTGGAAAGCATATGCCAAGACTGACCTTGAATTTGCCAAGTATTTCAACGATGATACTTTCAAATCAACTGTTCAGTAATAAAAAGTATTCTGAAATAGAAGAGGCTGCATTAGAAGTGCGGCCTTTTTTACGTCATCCCCCTTCTCCCAGGTCTACTCTTTATACACATTTATTA
>PMEC01000085.1 GCA_003155705.1 Bacteroidales bacterium | reverse complement strand
TGACTTTGAAACAATCTTTCATCAGGTTGTACTTTGCCATAAAGGCGCACTTCTTTTATCGGTTTTTGCCTGGTTACTACTGAAGTAAGTACATTAGCCATTTGAGCAGCCTCTTTGTTCAAATGTACTGCTGCAGGGTCAAATGAGGCAGTACTGCTTTGGGCAAGCGGGATCAATTCCATTCCGCAGATCGGGCATTTGCCAGGTTTCGGCATCCGTATCTGAGGGTGCATTGCACAAGTCCAGATTGTGTTTTTAACAATTTCAGCAGGCTGCCTGGTACTTATTTCACTTTTTCGCGAGGAATGAAAGAATATCCAGCCAATTAAAATACCACCTATGAGTAAAAGACTGTACTTTATATATTTATTTGTAAATATTTTAAATATTTTAGATTTTTTCATTTTTTTCAGGTTTATTGAACTTGTGAAAATGCCATTAATCTTTTTAACCAGGCAATAGATGTGTTGAGATCAGCAACTGCTTCGACCTGTTTTAACTCATAATCGAGGGTCTGTTGACGTATTCGCAGAACATCAATAAGCGCCGAGGCTGAAACAGAAAAACTTTTCAGTATAAGATCGAGAGATTTAGAAGCCAGTTGATACTGATTATTATAGAGTTTTATCCTGCGCTGGGCATCCTGGTACGATTGAATTGCCTGGTAATACTCAGTCTGTAATGAGTTTGATATAGCCTGATAATTTTGCGATGCAGCTGTCTTCAGGAGTTCGGCTTCGGTTTGCATTGCATCATATTTTTTCCTGTAGATTGGTATTGTAACTGTGAGCATCGGCATCAACATATCTTTACCATTCATCTCAGGNNCCCAGCATAGGATTATTTGCCAAAATACTGTCTGAAACCGCTATCAGTGATAATTCAAAAGAATCCACTGCAATATTTTCATAAGTGAAGACAGGCGAAGCAACAGGTCTGTTCAGATATGTGTTAAACTGAGCAATAATAGTGCTCCTCTGATTTTTCAGCAACGAAATATTGTTTTCAAGATCTCCGGCTTCAATTTGTATCCTGTAAATATCTGTCAGTCCGGAATTTCCTGAAGATGAACCCATTGTAGCGGTCTGCATTGAAGAAGAGGACTGATTTGATCCTGCTGAACCGCTATTGCCCTGACCAGTACCCATAGTCTGCATTCCGGAAGAACCGGCATTGTTATTTTGAGTGGAACCAGAAGAGATGACGGGGATAATGGATGTCGGTACCGAACCTTCTGATGGAGCAGCCTTGAACTTCACTAACGCAAGACGTTCTATTATTTTCAGAATTTCTATATTCTTTTCCGATATATTAATATCCTTTTGGATTTTGTACAATTCGTACCAGTTTCGTTGAACATCATAAAAAACCTGCAGTTTGGCATCGCGAAAGAGTTCAAATTTTGCTTTTGCCATCATACTCATTTCATCTTTGGCAAATTTAAGGACTCCGAACCAGGGGAACATCTGCATTAACCTGATATCGGCAACCTGATTTCCATTGACTAGTTCCATAGGCTTCAGAAAGACTCCAAGACTCAGTTCCGGATCTGAAAGACTTCCAACCTGTGGTATTTTTTGTAATGCTGCCTGATACTCGGTGAATTTTTGTAAAACAGTCGGATTGTTTTTGGCTGCAATTTCAAGATATTTAAGAAGAGAATCAGGATATTGCTGACTACTGGCAACAATCCAGCCAGCAAGTGCAATAGATGTGACCAGTAATTTTTTATATGTTGTTGTTTTCATCTTCCGGTTGAATATTTATGGTTTGAACAGCTGATTTATTTTTATGGCCAACTTCACCTTCTCTCCACATAGCCTGAAACAAGGGGACAACAAAAACTGTCATTACCTGTATAACCATTCCACCGAACATCGGGATTGCCATAGGAACCATTATATCCGCTCCTTTTCCTGTTGATGAAAGTACAGGAAGCAACGCTATTACAGCAACAGCTGTTGTCATCATAGCAGGACGTACACGCTTTTTTCCAGCCATCACAACTGCCTCACGTACATCCTGCACAGTTGATGGCTTTTTATCTTCGAAGACCTGGTGAATATAGGTACCCATAATTACCCCATCGTTCGTAGCGATCCCAAATAGTGCGATGAACCCTACCCATACTGCCACACTAAGATTAATTGTGTGCATCTGGAACATGTCGCGAAGATTTAGTCCTGCAACGGAAAAATTCATGAACCAATCCTGTCCGTACAACCAGAGCATTAAAAATCCACCGGAGAAGGCAACGAAAACACCTGAGAAGTGAATTAATGAAGCAGTAATTGTCCGGAATTGGAAAAACAATAATAGAAAAATCATTATCAGGCTTATTGGGACAACTATTGCCAGTCTTTTTGTTGCTCTTAACTGATTTTCATAATTTCCTGCAAATTTGTATGTAACACCGGGGGGTAGTTTTATCTCACCGGAGTCAATTTTCCCTTTTATAATCTTGCTGGCTTCTTCTACTACATCGACTTCGGCTTTTCCTTCCAGCTTATCAAAAATGACAAATCCGACAAGGAAAGTGTTTTCGCTTCTTATCATCTGAGCGCCATGGGTATAGTTTATATCGGTAATTTCACCCAGTGGTATCTGAACACCGTTCATTGCAGGAACGAGTATGCGTTTCAAATCCTCAGGATTATCACGCAATTCGCGGGCATATCTTACCCTTAACGGGAACCGTTCACGTCCTTCAACTGATGTCGATAGCGTCATTCCACCAACGGCCACCTGTAGAACTTCCTGAACTTCGCTGACTGTCATGCCATAACGTGCCATTGCTTCACGGTTAAGTTTAATTTCCAGATAAGGAGCACCCACGGCACGATCATAAAAAACAGCGGAAGCCTTTATTGAAGGTACATCCTTTAATGCTTTCTCAAATATCAGACCTGCCAGTTCGATAGAATTCAGATCAGGACCATAGACCTTTAGCCCCATTGGAGCGCGCATCCCGGTCGAGAGCATGATGAGACGTGTTTCAATAGGCTGAAGCTTTGGCGCTGAAGTCAGTCCGGGTATATCAGTTACTTTAACTATTTCATTCCAGATATCCAAAGGCTTTTTGATCTGTTGCCGCCATTGACGAAAATATTCACCTTTATAATCTGGTATAAGACTATCAACAGGAATAATTCTGAATGCTTCTTTTCCAGGGTTGAAGATCTTATTGTTTTTTAGAATAAAACTGCCATTCCTGTCTACTTTAAACTGCATCCGGTGACCGTTTTCATCCAGAATGTATTCTGAACGGTAGTTGATTGTATTCTCGAACATCTGAATGGGGGCGGGGTCAAGAGCTGAATTGACACGACCCCATTTGCCCACGGCCACTTGCACTTCAGGGATTGTCGATAAACGTTTATCGAGTGTTTCAATGTATTCAAGATTCTTTTCAATACTTGAATGCGGCATACTGGTCGGCATAAGAAGAAATGAACCCTCATTAAGTGATGGCATAAACTCTTTGCCTGTACCTGGAAATGCTTTGACCGGAACATACCAGAGTGCTGTCTGTCGGAAATTCTTCCACCCGACTTTTTCAATTCCCGTTGCAACAAAGCCGAAGACCTTATCAGTACCTTGCCAGGCCAAAAGACCAAAAGAGAGGGTTAATGCAGGGATCATAAGGAATTTCCATTTGTTCAATAATGCCCAACGAAGGATATTTTCGTAGAAATGTACCATCGTCATTAAGGCCAGAAGAATTACCGAAACAATTCCTGCAACAAACAGGAAGTTTATGAGCTCGCTGTTATGAGCGCCAAGCGGCAACCATTCGATTGAGAGATACCAGGTAGCAAACAGAACAGTAATAAATATGTTAATAAAGTTTGGAAATTCTTTATGTTTTTCAGACCATCTGTAATCAAGAAGGTTATTGATTCCGACAGCTATTAATGCCAAAGCAGTCCACGTATGCCAGAAGATAATTAACAAAAGACCTGCAGCTAATAGACAACCATTCCATATTCTCTTTATTTTCTTCCTGTCAAAAGAGAAATTGAAGAAAATATGAACGAGCGTGGGCAAAACGATGATACCTAACAGGAATGCCGAAATCAATGCAAATGTTTTAGTAAAGGCGAGTGGATGAAAAAGTTTTCCTTCCTGAGCCTGCATAGCAAAAACAGGAAGAAAACTAACAATAGTTGTGGCAATGGAGGTCACAACTGCAGCTCTTACCTCAGTTGTAGCAAGGTAAATTACATCCATCAGCTTTTTACCACGCAATCCATGATGCTCAGGCATTTCAAGATGCCTGAGAATATTCTCCACATCAACAATACCAATATCGACCATAACTCCAATTGCAATTGCAATTCCTGATAATGCTACAATATTGGCCTCTACTCCGAAAAACTTCATCAGTATAAAAGTCATTAAAACACCAATTGGTAACAATCCGGCGACTATCATTGATGCCCTGAGATTCATTACCAGTATAATAATTACAATAATGCTTATGAGAATTTCGTGGGAAAGTGCTGATTCGAGTGTCCCGATTGTTTCCTTTATCAAGCCTGTCCTGTCATAAAAGGGAACTACAGTTACTTTTGATATGCTGCCGTCGGGTAATGTTTTTTGTGGTAATCCTGATTCAATTTCCTTAATTTTATCTTTTACATTATTAATGACTTCCATTGGGTTTGAGCCATACCTGGCCACCACAACAGCACCGACTGCCTCTGCACCTGCTTTATCAAGACCGCCCCGGCGTGTTGCAGGTCCAAAAGCGACATTGGCCACATCCTTAATCCTGACAGGGATGTTATTATGAACCGCAACAACGGAAATTTCAAGATCATTCAGACTCTTAACATATCCTAATCCCCTAATTATATATTCAACATTATTTAATTCAATTGTCTCAGCTCCGATATCAAGATTGCTGTTTT
>PMEC01000160.1:2766-10255 GCA_003155705.1 Bacteroidales bacterium | reverse complement strand
AGAGATTCCCTGTTTATATATCTCATCTGAAAAAGGATTATTTGAATTAATAACAGGGACAATAATGTCCCGACCTACGACAACCTTCCATAAGGATTGGCTATCAAAACCTGAATAATATTCATCAGATACAAATCCTATATTCCCTTTAGCAATTAATTTATCTGTCGTTTTTTTATCAGAAACCGATAATATTTTAATTTTCATCTCAGGATAAAGTTTGTTGAATTCATTTGCCCACTTAAGAGAGATGTTGTATAAATCTGGTGTACTTATTACCCTTAATGAATCGGTGGGCGAAGCATTGGTTCTATTCATAGACTCTTTACAGCTTATGGAGCCGTAATTCATTAATAATAAACTGATTAACAAAGCAATTATCTTTTTCATTATTCCAATTTTTAAGTTTGTTTCCTTTGATTTCAATAAATAAAACGAATAGATTTTCCTTAGCTTTTTAAACTGATGTTATATGGTGGTCAACAATAATGCCAAATAAAATATCAGTTCTAATATCTTGTATATCTGAATGTTGCCAAAGTTGGTTGCTGTTTGGGTATATTATAATATGTTGAATTAATATACACTGTACGTTTATTGTGATCATAGATGGTTGCTAATTAGCTGTTCTATGGCAACTGTATGTTTATTCAACAGGTGTTGAATAATAAAGCATTTTTATTATTATCCAGCCCATCCCTCCCTGTCGAGGTTGCTGTAATTAACTAGTCAAGGTTCGGCTACGCTCACCTTGACTTTAAAAATCTATTATGATTAGTTTCGTTTTTACATTTGGCTAAATCGTGTAATAAATCAATATCATTATTAATCAATGCAATTTTTTTTGCTCTCGTCCAACCTTTTAATTGTTTTTCGTACTTTATTGCTTTGATCGGACTTTTGAATTCTTTACAGAATAAAAGTTTGACGGGTCGACGACAATTTGTATATGAGTTATCATGGATCCCCGTGGCATGTTCAATAAATCTTCTGCCTACGTTGTTTGTTACTCCAACATAAAATGAGTTATCTGCACATTCAAGGATATATACATAAAGCGTTTTCAAAAATATATTGTTCTGTTCTTTTATTTTCTAACAGAGCGAGCGAAGCCGAGCTCATCCAGCCCATCCTTCCCTGTCGAGGTTGCGATAATTAATTGCTTCAGAAATATGTTCTGCTTTGATATTTTCTGAATTATCGAGATCTGCTATTGTCCTGGCAACCTTAAGAATTCTATCATAAGCTCTCGCAGAAAGGCCTCTTATGTCCATTGCAGTTTTAAGTAACCGGCTTCCTGATTCATCAAGGTGACAATATTTTCTTTGCATTGATGAACTCATTTGTGAATTGGAATATATACCTTTCACTGACCTGAATCTCATTGCCTGAATGGCTCTTGCTTTAACAACTCTTTCTCTGATTGTCGCAGAATTTTCTATATTACGTGTTTCTGATAGTTTATCGTAATTTACCGGAACCACCTCAATATGAATATCAATTCTGTCGAGCAGGGGACCTGAAATACGATTAAGGTATTTCTGGACCATTCCGGTTGAACACATACACTCTTTTTCAGGATGATTATGAAATCCGCATGGACATGGATTCATTGATGCAATGAGCATGAAACTTGCAGGATAATCAACAGTGAATTTTGCTCTTGAGATCGTAATGACTCTGTCTTCAAGTGGTTGTCTGAGAACCTCCAGGACAGTTCTTTTAAACTCAGGCAGTTCATCGAGGAAAAGAACCCCGTTATGAGCAAGGGATATTTCACCTGGTTGAGGAAAAGTACCACCGCCAACAAGTGCAATATCTGATATTGTATGATGTGGTGATCTGAATGGTCTTCTGATCATAAGTGCAGTATTATCATCTATTTTGCCTGCCACTGAATGAATCTTTGTCGTTTCAAGAGCCTCATCAAGTGTTAACGGAGGAATGATTGTCGGCAATCTCTTGGCCAGCATTGTTTTACCTGCCCCTGGTGGTCCTATCATTATTGCATTATGTCCGCCTGCAGCTGCAACTTCCAGTGCCCTTTTTACACTTTCCTGCCCCCTTACATCAGAAAAGTCTACCTCATACCTGTTTGCTTCACTATTAAATATTTCTATAAGGTCCACTATTACCGGGTCGAATTTTTTATTTTCGTCAAAGAATTCGATTACTTCACTCAGATTGGTCATACCATACACATCAATACCTTTAACGACAGCAGCTTCACGTGCATTCTTCAACGGTACAATTAAGCCTTTAAATCCCTCATCCCTTGCTCTCAGGGCAATAGGAAGTACTCCCTTAATCGGTTGCAATGTGCCATCCAGTGATAGTTCACCCATTAAAATAAATGACTCGATTCTTAGATGGTTTATTTTTTCGTCGGCAGCAAGTATACCGGCCGCAAGAGGCAAATCGTACGAAGAGCCTTCCTTTCTTATATCAGCAGGCGCCATATTTATGACCACCTGTTTCCCCGGCCATTTATGACCCAGTGTCCTAAAGGCTGATTCTATCCGCTGTTGGCTTTCCTTCACTGCAACATCAGGCAAACCAACAAGAAAAAATCTGACTCCGCGAGACACATTTACTTCAATCGTAACTGTAACTGCATCAATACCAGTAACAGCACTTGCAAATGTTTTGACGAGCATGCCAGCAAATTTTTAATTAAGCACAAATGGAAATGCAAATCAAATATAATAAAAACAAGATAAAAGACAAAAGTTTGTTGATAACTAACAATATGCAACCTGAAACTTGCTGCTAAAATTTAAATACCGGAATACCCAATCTACTTAATCAACTTTCCATCCTCCATTATTACATCATAAAAATAGCCATAACCAAAATCTTTTTTGAGAGTGATTTTGCCTTCAAAAGTAGCTGTGTCTCCTATAACAAGTTGTGAATCAGTTGTTATAGTCAGGTCAAAAGCGTTATTAAATTGCGTTCCGTCCTGAAGGTGGATCCAGTTCTTTCCAAGTATGGAAGGATTGTATTTTGTAATTATTCCTTTGACTCTAATTGTTTTACCTGAATATCCTCCCTTTGCTTCCATAAGCTTTGCGATTGAAATGCATCCTTCTCCAGGTACTATTGAAACGTCAATTTTCTCTGTCTTAACCCCTATTCCATTTGGGCTTAGAATCATTCCGTCCTTTTTTACGGGAATCTGTTCTGTGTTTACATTTTCCAGCAAAAGCACACTTGGAAAAGTTCTTTTCAATTCTTTACTGTAAAAATCGGTCATTTCCAGCCCTCCGGTATAGGAAAGCCTATCTCCTTTTGATACCTGAATCAAGGGAACTGCAAGCCAGATCTTCTTCCTCTTTTCACTTACATTTAAATATGTATATTCGCCTGCCTGCAATACCTCATTGACAATAACTATGTGCAATCCGGATTTAGTATCAACAGCTCCTGGTGATGATAAAGGACCTTTACAACAGGTAAAAAATAATATTATTGTCAAAATAAAATACAGCTGTTTCATTTTTATAATATTAAAATTTAGTAAGCAGCGAAAATAAGGAATAATTTGAATGATAGTTAACAATTATTAAAGATATCACAACAAAAAACCTTTGTTCTGATTATCAGAAGCAAAGGCTTTAATATATTAACGGTAAAACGTTAGTCCTTAAACTAATTAGTTTTTCTTTGCCGGATTTGGATGAGCAATTTTTGCGGCGTAAGTTTCAAAATTAAACTCCTTGAAAAATGGATTATCTTTATTATGACACTGGAGACATAGTTGCTTATCCGGAACGATCAGTCCCATTGTTTTGGCCTGTGCAAGGTTTTTCATAACAGAAGGGGATTTATAGGTACTACCCGGACCATGGCATGTTTCGCATGAAACACCTTCAGTTGCAAGTATCCCTCCTCTCAGTGTGGCGCCTACCCTGTCGTAAGTTGAATGACATTTAAGACACTTGGTTTCTTTTGTGGGATCAGCAATCCCGTTTTTCTTTGCATAATCTAATGATTTGGGACTACTCAGAGTCTTAATAGCCTGAGCATGAGAACTTGCCAGCCATTTACCGTACTGATCACCAGTTGTAGGTTTGTTATGGCATAATTTACACTTGTCAGCTCCAATGTATTTATTCTGAGCTGAAATAATACTTCCCAGGAACAAACCCAGGCAAATCAGTATAATTCCTTTTTTTGTAATCATATTCTTTGAATTTTGGTTAGACGTATTTTTGTACATGAAAGCCGGTTGATTCTATAATTTCTTCAAACAAATATATAGAAAATATGAATAAGTGAAATAAACATGTCGATTTTTTAAATTTAAGTTGAAATCAGAAAGAAGAGTTGTTGAATAATTCTACATTATTTAATCTCTTGATATTCATGTTTTAACAAATCGCATTAACCATTCATGATTATAAGAATTAATGTCAATCCTAAAATTGTATATCTTGCATCATTGTTTAAATATTCTATTATCCATTAAAAATGAAAACAAGATATCTTAGTTCGTCGATCTTAATCTTCGTTATTATTTTTGTTTCCGGGAACCTTTTATTCGCCCAGCGCGAAACAGTAAATTTTAATGATAATTGGCTTTTTATTAAAGGAAATCCCGCTAATGCCTCAGCCTTACAATTAAATGAATCGGGTTGGGAAAAAATCAAACTTCCTCACGACTGGGCTATCTCCGGCCCTTTTGATCCACTTGGTGAAGGGAACACGGGAAAGCTTCCGTGGAAAGGAGAGGGCTGGTATCGTAAACATTTCAATCCCGCCCTTGCTGACCAGGCAAAGAAATTCTACCTGATTTTCGATGGCGTAATGGCTTCCCCAAAAGTTTATGTGAACGGGAAACAGGTTGGGAGCTGGGATTATGGCTATAATTCATTCTATATTGACATAACATCGTCTCTCAAATTTGGAAAAGATAATATTATTGCTGTGTACGCCAATACTCTTAACCATGGAAGCCGATGGTATCCAGGCGCTGGAATTTATCGTAAAGTACAGCTTATCAAAACTGATCAGGTTCATGTCGATATCTGGGGAACACAGGTGACAACGCCCATAGTTGAGAACACCAGTGCTGATGTCCGTATAATTAATACTCTGATTAATTCAGCTGCAACTCAGCAGGAAATACGAGTTGAAAATATAATTCTAAGTCCCGCCGGCAATGAACTAAAAAAATCCGTTGCAAAAGTAACTCTTAACCCTGGTGAAAAAAGAGATGTCGAACAGACTGTTACCCTTTATCGCCCGGAAAGATGGGATATTCAAAATCCGGCCCTGCATTCAGTTAAGACGCTTATTTATAAAAACGATATTCTCTGCGACGAATCACAGGTAAATTTTGGAGTCCGTTCATTTAAATTTACTCCGGATGATGGTTTTCATCTTAATGGCCGCCGGGTTCAGATAAAAGGAGTTTGCCTTCATCATGATCAGGGATTACTTGGTGCGGCTTTCTACCCGAGAGCCATGGAACGCCAGCTGGAAATAATGAAAGAGATGGGATGTAATGCAATCCGGACCAGCCATAATGTTCCGGCACCTGAGTTACTTGAGCTCTGTGATAAGATGGGTTTTATTGTAATTGATGAAATATTCGACAAATATGATAATAAAGCAGATTTGCCCCAGGGAGCAGACTTTTTTGAATTTGCCGAACCCAATGTAAGAAACTTTGTAATGCGAGACAGGAACCACCCCTGTATTGTGTTATGGAGCGTTGGAAATGAGATCACAGACGTTGAGACAAATTACAACGGCGGTTTCAAAAAGCTTCAGACAATGGTAGTTAATTTCAAAAAGTACGATGCNNCTAGCTCATGATGCTGAGTCATCCAAACCTGCAATTATAACCGAATCGGCTTCAACAGTAAGCACCAGAGGCTTTTACGAATTGCCTTTGCCAGCAGTCAAAACCGATTTTACACGTTCACTTCAAGTCAGTTCATACGATCTAAATGCCCCTGCGTGGGCCGAGATACCCGATTTTGATTTTATGTGGCAGGAGCAGGATAAATTCTGCGGAGGAGAATTTGTGTGGACAGGTTTCGATTATATTGGCGAGCCTACCCCTTACGGTGATGATATTTTAAGAAACAATAAGTTCAAATTCAAACAGGAAGAGGTATCCAGAAGTTCCTATTTCGGTATTGTTGATCTTTGCGGAATTCCAAAAGACCGTTACTGGCTTTACCGATCATTCTGGGCCCCTGAAAAACAGACAACTCATATCCTGCCTCACTGGAATTGGGAAGGTCACGAAAGAGATACAATTCCTGTATTTGTATACACCAACGGAGATAAAGCAGAACTTTTCCTAAATGGCAAATCACTTGGATTCAAAGAGAAAGAGCCAAGGTCCGATGATGCAGTTAAAAGATACAGACTGCGTTGGGATGTTCCATATTCGCCTGGAGAGCTTAAAGCCGTTTCTTATAAAGCCGGTCTGGTCAATGGTACTGATATAGTAAAAACATCAGGAAAAGCTGCTGGAATAATTGCAGATGCAGACAGAAAAAATGTGGTAGCAAAGGAAAATCAGTTAATCTATGTTACTATTTCTGTTGTTGATGGGAATAATAATTTCTGTCCTCTTGACGCCAACCAGATAAATTTCAGGATAGAAGGTCCTGGAATAATAAAAGCCGTAGGGAATGGAGATGCCACAAGCATGGAGTCTTTCTCAGGTACAAAAATGAAAGCATTCTATGGGAAATGTCTGGCAATTATCGAAACGAATGGTACTGCAGGAACAATAAAGCTTATTGCCGAGTCGGATGGTTTGAGTACAGCAGAGGTTAAAATTGAAGTGAAATAGTAAAATAAAAGTAAAATTCAAAATAGCTGGCCATATTCATCTTTACTTTAAACTATTATAATAAATCAGGGATCCGGGTTGTATAATTCCCATCAGACCCCTGATTTTTTGTTCAACTAAAACCTAAGTTTACTCTAATGAAGAGATCTCTCTTTTAATTGAAATTACATTGAATTTAATTGCATCAAGATCAACCAGCACCCAGGAAAGTAACCGGCCCGGAAAAATTCCTTCAGTCCATGTTGGCTCGCCTTTCGCAGGGTCATTATAACCGAACAATAGCGGTGCCATAGTGGAAAGTTTTCCGCAGCCTGGGGTCTTTTTGAGTTCTGCAAGTAAGCTTTCTACACCCGCATCCAGACGATACGCAAGTCTGGACTTTTCTCTAAACATTATTCTTTCATTATCTCTGGCGTCCAGATAATTAGAATTACCAGGGTTCGTATTCCATTGTTCTTTAGTAGTTTCTGCCTTAATGAATAAGTGGTTCTGAGCATCATCAACAACGGACAGCAACTCATCAGCTTTCTGTATGACATTAGAATATTTAACAGTACCTGATTGCTGCGTAGCGCCTGAAGAATGGTCTTTCAGTATTTTCTCCATTTTATTATAATTCGTGGAAAGTGTAAGACTTTCAGCGATCCTTTCGCGTGTCACATTCAATGCCAG
>PMEC01000160.1:125-2738 GCA_003155705.1 Bacteroidales bacterium | reverse complement strand
ACCTTAAATAACATACCGGTGAATACCACAAAAGCTGTAACCCATGTGATTATATATAACAACTTGTTTTGACTGTTGGCCTCAGCCCTGTAATGATTTATCAGTGCTAAAGGCAGAAAGACCAACACAAGTAAGATAACTCCAAGAGTTAAAAGGTGTGCACCTCCCGCAGAATGATTGATCTTAAGTCGAGCTCCCATCGTGAGAACCAGGACTGAAACCAGGCCCAGAATATAAATTTTTTGNNTTCATGACTATATATATTTTCTTGATTATTAATGTTTTTTTATCTGTCTGAGGGCATCAGACGCAGAAAGCAAAATACCATTCTTAAGAAGGGTAAGGGCATGAAGACCGGAAATCATTGCAAAATCGTTTAAAGATGAATTTTGATCCAATAAGTATGAAGATGAATTTAAAATTGATTCGTGGTTTATTATCCACTCTTCGCCAGTATTGACTGAAAGTGAATCCCTGTATTGTGTGAGAACAGCATCAAGCTCTTTGCGTGATTTAGTTCCGGGAACGAGCAAGGCTTCCACAGGATCATGATTAAAGGGATCGGTAAGTTTTCGGTATTGTATCACCGGATTTCCTGAATTTAATGATATCTGTGATGGATTTTCAGCAGGCCTGCCTGGTTTTCCTTCTGCTATTCTTACCATCTGTGTTTCAAGCTGGTTTATATGACCGATCAACTCCATTGTATGTGAATGAATTCTTGCCATTCTGTTATACTGTACTGAGTCTTTATATAAATTAAGAAATGATTTCTCATTTGCCTCCCTGTAATTAAGCATAGCTTGCTGCTGATCCAGCTGGACAAAGAATTCCTCATCGTACATTTTCAGAAGACTATTCTGATTTACAATAGTCCCGGGCATAAGGAAAGCCAGCACGGTAAGAATAATAAATATGAATTTTGTACTTACCTGCTTTTCCTCTTTCCATGTCAGCCATGTATACCATGGCAGCACTATTATAAGAAGCATAAATAAGCCAATATTTATAAGTAAACCGGCTAATGGCCTATGAATAAATTGAAACCAGAAACCGCACAGATATATTAACAGGCTTATATAACCTATTATATATACAAGACGCTTTTTTATATTCTCATTATCAGCGAGTTTGCCATAAAGGAGAGTAGGAAGAAATAGAAAAGACCCGACCAAAACAGACAGGCTTATCAATATACCTGCTGCCGGCCAATGTTGAATTTTAAATAAAATTCCAGTGATAAATGTTACCGCGGTAAAAAATGCCGTGACAAACAGGAAAAGTTTTTTCCTGTTATGGGTCTCTTTCCAGAGTACAACCATCGCTGAGGGTATGAACACCGCTGCCAGAAGTAAAGCTCCAATTGTCAGCATCATACTGGCACCGTGGAAGTGCATGATTTTGAATACTGCTGCAAAGCCAAGCATAACTGAGCCTGCAATGGCTGAAATTTTCATTGTGTTTTTCATTTTTCTGTATTTTGTATCAACTGCATAAAGTGTCTCTTCCTGAACCTTTTCCAATCCCCGTGACCCGATTCTTTCTTTAACCTTCCGGTATGCATCAGTAAAATCCAGTCCCTGATGCATCTCATATTCAACATCACAACAAACATGATCTATCAGTTCTTCAAGAAGATGCGAAAAAGTGATCTCCTGTCTGTTGATGTCACGGCTGATCTGATCAATATCGTGTAAGTTCAGTTCAGGCATAGCTTAATCCTGGTTTNNTACAGAATGGCCATGCGAGGTAAGAAGGTAGTAAATCCGGATACGGTTGTTGAAATTTTCCGATTCAGTAACCAGAACTCCCTCACTCTCGAGTTTGTGCAGGACAGGATAAAGGGCGCCGTAAGTAAGTTTTATTTTCCCTTCAGTAAGTTCTTCCACTTTCCGTGTGATCTCATATCCATACATGCGTCCATTCTCTTCAAGAAGTTTTAACACGATGGTCTTCAGAGATCCTTTAATTAAGTCAGATGGTATCATATTTTTATATATAAGCTTCTTATATATTGCAAATATAAAATATTATTAAATACAAATGCAATTTTTTTTTGATTTTTTTTATCACTCTATTATTTATGTCTAGGAGATCCCTCGTTATCACNNCTCCATTCATTAGACTGGCAGAAAAAAAAATCCCCTGACAGAATTGCCCGGGGTTTAAATTACTAACCAATTCACTGACCTTAAATTGCAGTACCTCCCCGTTCACCGGTACGTATCCTGATGCATTCCTCAAGAGGGGTAATAAATATTTTTCCATCCCCAACTGTACCTGCTCCATTGGTACGGGCGGATTTCAGTATTGCGTCTACTGTTATATCAACAAATGCATCATTTACACCAATCTCAATCTTAATTTTTGGTATAAGATCCGGAACAATTCTCTGGCCTCGGTACATCTCTTCGATCCTCTGCTGACCATGTCCTGAGACACGACTTACAGTAATTCTGGTAATTTCAGCTTTAATAAGTGCCTCACGAACTTTATCAAGCTGAACTTCCCTGATTATCGCTGTTATTAGTTTCATTGTCTGAGTATTACTATATTATAAAATTAGCTGGGATTAAGCATACCGTATCCTCTTTCACCATGATAAGATCTGTC
>PMEC01000160.1:0-120 GCA_003155705.1 Bacteroidales bacterium | reverse complement strand
TAGTTGCGGCTTCAGCCATCCATATCGGACGAATGAAGAAGCTCAGAAGAAGTGCCCCAACAATTCCTCCGACTCCATGAATTCCAAATGCGTCAAGACTGTCATCGTATCCCAACTTGT
>PMEC01000232.1:36645-45076 GCA_003155705.1 Bacteroidales bacterium | reverse complement strand
ATCTGGGACAAGTTAATCTTTTAAAGGAGACTAAAGACGGGACTTATATTTCAGATTCGACAAAATTCAGGGGAATGCCAGGAAGACAATACACATTGCACATAACCGGAAATTCAGTTCTGGCGTATCTTAACTATGAGTCATCCCCAATGGAGATGAAGCCTGTTCCTCCAATTGATAGTATATATTATGAAAAGAAAGTCTATGTGACATATCCTCAACCAGTAGATGGCTGTCAGATTTATTTGGACACTCATGATCCGTCAAATAATTGCAAGTATTACCGTTGGAATTATTCTGAGACATGGGAGTTTCATCTTCCATATTATGTTACCAACAGAGTTTGCTGGATATCAAACAATTCTGATGGAATTTTTCTCAAAAACACAGATGTCCTTGGGGAGAACAAGATAAGCAGGTATCCTCTGTATGCAATAACAGATCCTATCGACAGGTTGAGTGTAAAATACAGTATACTGGTCAATCAATATTCACTGAATGAGGATGAATACCATTACTGGGATAGTCTAAAAAATATGTCAGATCAGGTAGGAGGTCTATATGGCATAATCCCATCAGCTATCAGCAGTAATGTTTTTTGTCTTGAGAAGCCGGAGGAGAAAGTTTTGGGTTATTTCAGCGTTTCAGCTATGTCATCTAAAAGACTGTTCATTAAAGATAGTTTCCGGAGTATTTATAACCTGTATTATGATTGTATTTCTGATACTGTTACAGGCACTGGTGTTATCCCCGGACTGAATTCTGCAGTCTGGATAATTATAGATAATTCCAATCAGGTACCGCCCATAAGGTACCTTACGAATAAAATTGGTTGTGCCGATTGCAGAGCCCGAGGGACAACAACAATGCCTGCCTTCTGGAATGATGGCAAATAATTAACTGTCAATAAAATTTCTGAATGATAAATAAAATAATTCCGGCGATTCTTTTTCTGATGCATTTCCTGTTTTTGCAAAATTCTTTTTGTAAGGCTCAGAATAAAATTACGGACTTTTTAAGCCAGAAATTTTTAAGTTATTGTGAATCAGTTCCAAGAGAAGAAATATTCGTACATACGGACAGGGAAGAATATATTGCGGGAGAAGATTTATGGTTTAATATCTATCTTATTGACCGGCAAAGCTTTAAACCTTCATTAAATAGTAAAATTGCCTATTTCGAACTGCTTAATTCTGAAAATCACCCTGTCGTGCAAAAGCGTTTCATGATTGATAAAGGTTTTTGTCCGGGACAAATTGTTATACCCGACACTTTAAGAACCGGAACATATCAGATCAGGGCNNTTAGTACCAAAGCTCTGAAGAGTAGCATCAGCAAGAAAAATCCCTTAAGTGCGGTAACTGAAACTGATTATTGGCCTGCGAATTCCGGATTAACTCTGAAAATAAATAATTTAAGACCCGATTCATTAGAAATATTTTTTGATACGGATCAAGAATATCGCTCAGAGAACAACAACCTGTTTAATCTGTTTATCCAGACACATGGAATAATTAACTGTATAAGTTCTGAAAAGATTGCTGAAAAAGTGACACATATCACAATTCCTAAATCATCGCTGACTTATGGCATAAATCAGATAACAATATTCGATTCAAAGGGTCAACCGGTATGTGAAAGGTATATTTATACTCCAAAAGAGAAAAAGGAACAGATTAGTGTTCTTAATCCGACCGACACTTTTAATACAAGGAGCAAGGTTTCGCTCGATTTTAAGATTGAAAATAAATTATTTGCGAACCCGGATGCAACAAATTTTAGTGTATCGGTAGTTCCTCATACGGATACTGTCGGAATAATTGAGATTAACGATTTTATGATATTTGGTACCGAATTTGGGCAATTGGCATGCAGAGCTATTAATAGGAAAAAAATTACTGAGCTTCCTCCTGAAGAAATTGATAGTATGCTTTTAACAGTAAAAAGTAATTGGATAAACTGGAAAACAATAATATCCGGCGAACTGCCTCAATTGAAATACCAGGTCGAAAAAGATGATCATTATCTTACCGGGACACTTCTGACCAGTGATCAGCAACTAGCACATCCCGGTGAGTTTCTTCTGATGTCAACTCCCGGAAATGTGCCGGTATTTCAATATGCCAGAACAGATTACAAGGCGAATTTCATCTTCAATGTTCCTATAGATGAAGGTATTAAAGATTTAATAATCCAGCCTGACGATACTACCAGGAACAATAAAATCTTTATCGAATCCCCCTTTTCAGATAAATATCTTCAGTTTGATCTGTCAGCTGATTCAATCAGTAAACCTTTACTTCCTTATATTTCAAAGTGGAGTGTTAACTATCAGGTCCAGAAAATCTTTGGATCATCTTTTGTCGGGGATCTTATTCCTTTCAATATCAGACTGCAAAAACCAAAAAGATTCTATGGTAAACCGGATGTCGAGGTACTTATGAAAAACTACATTAAGCTACCTGTAATGGAAGAGGTCTTTTTTGAACTAGTGCCACATGTCGCTTTAAAAAAGAACAAGTCTGATTATGAAATCGCTGTAGTTGACCCCTTTGGCAATAGTGTTTTTGACGAACCACCCGGACTGATGATCGATGGTGTAATTATTAAAAATCCCTCGATAATTGCTAATCTTGATCCTGAACTTGTTGAAAAAATGGATGTTATCCGTGAAAGATATTTTGTGGGCGATTATTCTTTTTATGGCATAGTAAATGTAATCACNNCCAGCCGTACACCGGATTTTAGAAACACGCTATATTGGAATTCATCAGTTAAGCCCGATAAAGATGGAAAGTTCAGAATTGAGTTCTGGACATCAGATATTAAATCTGATTATGAGATTAATATACAGGGAATTACATCTGGTGGTGAAACTATATCATTGAGGAAAATCATTAAAGTAAAATAGATCTTTTGTTCTATCCTTCAGCCACAGTCTTAGAAAGGCAACATTTTCTTTTTTTGTTAAATCGTAAAGTAACCGCAATCAGAAAATAATTTGTGGTTTTATTAGTCTTTCCCGATACTCAATTATAATTATATTTTACTTGTTGAAAAAAATGAGAATAAACCATTTATTAAAATTTTGACTTCTCCTAAATATATTCTTATCTTTAAAAGATCAATAATTAAATGTGTAAAATCTAAAGCATTTTATGATAAAAAGGAGGAAAATATTTTTCAGCCTGCTATTTATAATGAGCTTTTCATTATCGTATTCTATAACTGTCGATACTACTTCCGTCATTGACAATATTTACAATCTTAATTTCCTGAAGGCGAAAGAACTTCTATCGTTCCACAGTGAAAAAGACATCTTAATAAACGAAACTCTGAATCTTGAAATGTGCTGGTGGATGGCTTTAGAATCAGAGAATAAAGACCGGTTTTCGGAGTTTCTGAACGGGCTTGATCACTTTGAAAAGACAGGTAAAAATAACCTAACAGAAATTATCTCTGCTACATACAGGATGCGATATTATACATGTACGAATAAAAAGTACAAACTACCATTTCTATTAATGAAGATAAATTACAATTTGGCAAATATAAATACTCCGGAACTTAAGAATTCTAACCCTGAAGATTATGAATTGTATATTCTGTACAAGTCATTCCTTGAGCTGATTCAGGATAATTACTCAATTGAAAAGTTTCTGTCAGGTTCAGGTAAAAAACAAGTTCTTATTGATAGGATCGAATCTGTTATCCGCTTTGGATCTTCAACCAATAAAACAATTGGTCGTTATTTCTTGATGAAATATTATTTAGATATTGAAAAGAACAAATCTAAAGCTTTTTCATTAATAACTGTCTTACATGAACAATATCCCAAAAACAGAATTTTTACCCAATTATTAACCAATTAAAAAATCAATTATGAGAAAAATCATTCTTTTCACTTTAGTTTTTGCATTAACCACTTTGTGCAGTTTTAATTCAAAAGCTTCCGGCTACATTGCAAATGATAATCGGATAGATGGGTTATTTGCCTCGGCTCCGGAGGTTTCGAATGTTTCTCTCACTGACCTGTCACTGACCGGTTATTCAACTACTACTTTGGCAGGTAGCAATAAAGATGCTATTGTGGCAATAGTACTGGATTTCTTCTTAGGTGGATTTGGAGTACATAGATTCTACCTCGGAACAGAAGTGATGACCGGCATCGGATATATTCTGACATGCGGTGGTATATTCGGAATTGTCCCACTGGTCGATTTTGTTGTTCTTATCATTGACAACAAAGACATTTCAAAATATGTCAATAATCCGAAATTTTTTATGTGGGTTTGAAGACTCCAGACTATTTAAAAGTACTCTATTCAGGAATTAAGTATCAGACAGAAGTACTGATACTTAATTCTTGTTTTGTCTGAAATGCGAATGGTTTAAAATGAAAGAAATCCTTACTCTTATATTTGTCATCATTTTATTTCCCGGGAAAAATTCACTGTTATGCCAGACCGGTGACAGGGTGAGTGTAACCCAGGAGATACAAGTGCTTAGTAAAGGCTCAAAAAGTATTTTTAAATGTGATATTTACTATAACAAAGAGAAGGATGCTATCGTTACTCATCATTATTACCCGGTCGAATTTATAAAAATGTCAAATCGCTTAGGCGAATCAAAAATTTATTTTCCTTCAACTAATTCCATCACAATTCAACAGAGTCAATCTTTATCTACCACCAATGAACTGTTATATTATTTTGTAAATAACAGAATCTCTGACCTTGGTCTGTTAAAAGAGGGTTTTAAGCTGGTAAGGACTTCACATGAAGAGGATATGATGGTAACTTTATGGCAGGCTCCACCTACCTTAAAAATGATAAATCAGATTAAGATTGTCTTCAAAGAGATGTTACCTATTTATGCTGAATACATTAGCACAACAGGAGAGATAATGAAAAAAATCTACTATAGCAGATACTCCGATTTTAAAACTTTCATGTTACCGATGAGGATCACAGAAATAAGCTTTGAAAACAAAAATGATTCAACTATTAAGCGTTCTGTTTTTTCAAATGTTAGGACCAGCGATTTCCCGGATAATAATTATTTTGATTTTAAAATCCCGGATGATGCAAAAATCAGTAAATAGGAGCCTTTATATTATTTTTATTCTTGTTTCAGGTATTAACTGTCTGGCTCAGACGAGTCGATTTGAACAGGATATTGAGTCTATTTACAATTTATCCTCAAAAATACCACCGGACCCATTCAGACGACCCTATATTTATCATAATGAGCCTTCATTATTAAAGAAGATAAACCCTGTCAATATTATTTTCGGCAGTGCATTGTATGTTTATCAAAATGTGCTTTCGAAACATATTTCGGCAGATTGTCTTTATACTCCAAGCTGCTCGGAATTCAGTAAACAGGCAATAAGGGAATATGGTCTTTTGAAAGGGATATTGCTGAGCGTTGATCGTATTAACAGATGCAACAGAATTGCCGGGCAAGATCTTAAGCATTATGATCTAGATATAAGCACCAATCGTTATCCCGATCCAATTTCCAGGTATAAGAAAGCATACTTTCATTATGAAAAATAGGTGTAAATTAAATATTGAGATTACACTTTGTGTATTTTTTATATCAATTAACTCCATCTCCTTTTCTCAAAACAAGCCCGATTGCGATTTAAAATTTGTTAATCACCTCGTAAATATTGGCAATTTTAAAGAAGCTTTATTTTTACTCGATTCCACTGACTGTTCGACTGATCAATTAAATGACAGTGTTAGCTATTTCAGAGGATGGAGCCTTTATTCGCTGATGAGACTTTCNNAAGTCACATTTTTTTGCAGCTTATAATTATTCCCATCTGGGATATTTTGAGGAAGCTATTCAGGTACTGAAAAATATTGATGTAACCACTCAAAAGCAGACCTTTCTCAAAAATTATGAGATTGCAGGAGTTCAATTGTTGAAGGGAGATACGGCCGGATATGAGGAATTGATTAAACATACAGACCTAAGCTACTATGAGATATCCGAGTCTGCAATTGTCCTTCAAAAAATGTCAGAAAGCATTAAAAATCATAAATCCAAATCGCCATTTGCAGCGGCTATCCTATCAGGAATAATACCGGGATCAGGAAAGTTTTATGCCGGTAAAAAGGGCCAGGCTATATCAGCATTCATTTCAACTACGGGTCTTGGTGTTGTATCATTAGAGAACTACAGGAAAAGAGGTCGGAAAAGTTTTTCAACCATAGCTTTTGGAACCGCTTTCGCATTCTCTTATGTGGCAAATATCTGGGGATCTGTACTTTCTGTGAATATACTTGAAACCGAATACAGAGATAATGTCAAAAACACGATTCTTTTCAATCTGCATATTCCTTTGCGTAACTTCTTCGATAAATAGGATCTATGCTTCAGATTATTTATCCAAAGCTCTTGGAAATTTTTCCAGAGGGCAATTCTTTAGTGCATCTATTGAATTTGAGAGAGCTATTTTTTATGAAAAAGATAACAACATTATAGCGCAGTGTAAATACTATAAATCTTGCTGTTATAAAGAATTAGGAGATACACAGAAAGCCCTGAATGAACTTAACAGCATAAATCTATTTAACCTGCCCGACTCTCTTTACTTTTTAATTCGATATGAACAGGCTCTGTGCAATTATTTAGGCAACGATCCTGAACAATCGCTCCTGAATATTGAGGAAATTAAGAACAGATTCCACGACTCCTCAAAAACAGATAATATTATTCCATTAAATATTCTCTGTTTAAATGCAGTTAAGAGATGGGATGATGCATTTAATCTATGGAATAGTTTTCTGGATAATTCTGATCTGCAGGATTCTGTCAAACAGGATTTAAGAACAAGGATCATCTCGTTGTATAGGCACAAATCCCTCCCAAAATTCAGATCTCCCCGAAAAGCACAGAACTTTTCAAGATTTATTCCGGGATCAGGACAGATGTACTGTGGTAAAGTTCTGGAAGGTTCCTTTAATTTGTTTATGAATGCTTCTATATTAGGCTACGCATTTTGTGAGTTCTATACTCATTACTATTTTACTGGATATTTTATTGGATTAAGTTTATTCAACAAAACCTACACGGGCGGAATGCACAGAGCATATTTGCTTGCAGAGGAAAAGAATTTATCTCAAATTAACAAGTTTAACAGACAGAACAGCTCGCTGATGATAATCCTTATGAATTCCAGAGATAAAAGAAAATCTTACGGCAGTTTCTTTTAAAGGAATTGGTTAACCTGACCTTCAGTTCCTTACTTTATCGGTGGTTTCGAAGCAAGCTGAAATGTAAATCTGCTTCCCTTTATAATTTCTTCATGAGTAACGAACCAGTTGTTGAACAATGCCCCGTTTTTTGTTATGACCCTTATGTATTTATTCCCGCTTTCCCTGTTTATCGAAGTGATTAGGAAATATTTGCCGTCAGGCATAAATATTTTCACCTCGTTGAATGCCGGAGTAGTAAAAACATATTGGTTTGATGCGGGACAAAGAGGGTAGAATCCCATCATTGAAAAAACAAGCCATGCCGACATTTGTCCGGCGTCTTCATTGCCGCTTAAGCCTCCGGGGCCAGTACTGTACTCTTCATTTATTATTTTATTTACCCATTCCTGGGTTTTTTCCGGATGACCAGCCATTGCGAAAATATAAGCTGCCTGATGATCAGGCTCATTACCATGCCAGTAATGACCCTTTTCGAAGAATTCATTCAGCCTGGCCATGAAAAGATCATTTCCTCCCATTGCTTTTATTAGTCCCGGTATATCCTGAGGTACATACCACGTCCATTGAAAAGGGGTCCCCTCACAAACGAACCTGGCATTTTTATAAGGATCGAATGGTTCTATCCAACGGCCATCGGCATAACGACCACGGACGAATCCTGTTTTACTATCAAATACATTTTCCCAGTTCTCTGAACGCTTCAGGAGTATATTGTAATCATCATTCTTTCCTAAAGCCTTTGCAAATTCAGAGAGAGCATAATCGTCGAAAGCATATTCAATCGTTCTGGATACCTGTTCATACCTGTGAAAAGCATCCCATACGCTGTCTTCAAGAGGAATATATCCATATTGCAGATAACTTTTCAGTGCTCTTCTTCCTTTTCCGTCCTTATAATCTTTTTCCGGTGGACTATCAAAAGCATTTTGTCGCATATACTTGTAGGCTGTTTCAGCATCAAAGCCTGTTATTCCTTTCATATAAGCATCTGAAATCATTGTACTTACATGATCACCTATCATTGCGGCAGTATAACTTCCCCAGGCCGGGAATATAGGCATCCATCCACCCTGTTGAGCTTTAAGAACTAATGATTTGACCATATCGAGAGTTCTTTTGGGTTCAAGAATGGTCATAAGAGGATGAAGGGCACGGTAAGTATCCCACATTGAGAAATCATCATAATAATCAAATCCGTC
>PMEC01000232.1:0-36605 GCA_003155705.1 Bacteroidales bacterium | reverse complement strand
ATCTTCAGAAGCTTTCCGGAGCTTGTCAAAATCCCAAGAAGGGATCTCTTTTTCAAGGTTGTTGCGTGCGGCGTCCAGGCTTGTAAATGATGTTCCGATCCTGACATTAAGGATCTTTTCATTACCAATCCTTACTACCATCTGCTGTTTGGTCTGAAGCTGAGGGATAAGCTCGAAGGGCTGGTCAAATTTTATCACGAAATATCCACTGAAACCTGCAGATTGTCCTCTTCCCTGATATAATCGAAATACAGGATTACAGCCAACGATCTCCTTATTTTGTTCATCGATCCATACCTTCCCGACCTGTCTGTCACTATTAATCCTGATTAAAAGATAGCTTCCGTTCTTTCCCGGAAAAGTGAACCTCATTATTCCTGATCTCACAGAACCGGTAAGTTCTGCGACAATCCCTGAATTATCCAGAAGCACTCGATAATATGCAGGAGAAGCAGTTTCATTTTTATGACTAAACCTTGAGACAGGAATTTTTGTCAAAGTATCAGGTCTGGATGTTGTGAATGGCATTAGAGTTGCACTGCCATAATCCTGTGTGCAACTGCCGCTCATCCAATGGCTCCCGCGGAAGCCGGTTATGTACCTGTCATTATAATAATATGGTGAAATACATTTCTCCTCTGTTGTTCTGGTCTCAGGTGTCCATTGAGTCATTCCAAATGGCCGGCCTATTGCAGGGTAGGTCTGTCCTTTCTCTTCTGAACCTGCGCCGTGTTCTTTTGCGCTTCCTGTCGTTGCAGGGGCTGTACCGATGAATGGATTGACATAACTTAAAGGAGTCTGTCCGGCTAATCTGCCGGACAGAAGTAGCGAGATGAAGAAGAAATAAAATTTCATTTATCTTATTATCAATGATATAACAAGTAAACTATAAAATTACTGGATCTTAAGAGTGTCTGTTCGGAATGAAGAAGCTGGGAATCCTTCAGTATTGAAAAGGTCACCAATGATAAAATCCTTAAAAGCATATCTTACAGAAACGGGTTCTGAAACTGAAGGAGAAAAAAGAGTTATTCCTGTGTTCGTTACAAATGCTTTAGCCGGGAAAAACCTTTTATTAGCTCCGGCAACTTCAAAGCATGAAAGCTCTTTCCCCAATGATAGAAGTCCGTTAACTGAATTATTAAAAGTTAGTTTTGCCAGGCTGCCTTCAACTTTCATATCCTTCAAGACGGGACCCTCACAGGCAAAACCCTTCATGCCATAGGTTTTTACAAGTGCCAGATAAGCAAGCCTTTCACCAGCTGCCTTTTTATTTGAAGGGTGAATGTTGTCTTTTTCTCCGCAGTCCATAATACAAGCCATGCCGATATTTGGGATAGCCGTCGATGCTTTGAACTGAGCTTCCCGGAGGAAGGCTGAATTTAGTCCTGTTGGGCCATAATCATAAGGAGCGATCTGGACATAATAGAAGGGAAATTCACCAACGCTCCAAACAGAACGCCAATTCTCAACAAGGCCGGGGACAAGTTGCTGATATTGTATAGGCTCATTACGATTAGCCTCACCCTGGTACCAGATAGCGCCTCGTATTCCAAAGCCGATAATCGGGTTTATCATTGCATTAAACAGGACCGTTGGAGTTTGCGGGGAAAGGTTTTCTGTCTTTGTCGCCGACTTGTCAGGAAGTTTTACCCAGTCGAACTTTTTTAAACCGGCCTCACTTATCCATGGTTCAATTCTTGTTCCGCCCCAGCTTGTGCAGATAAGCCCAACCGGAACTTTCATGGTTTTATTAAGCATAAGACCAAAGAAGTACGCTGTTGCGCTGAATTCGCTGACATTCTCTGGTTCGCAGGTTTTCCAGCTTCCTTTGAAATCATCGACAGGAGTAAGGCTGGTAACTTTCGGTATCGTAATAAGCCTTATCTGAATATTTGAAGAAGTTGCAATATATTCATTTGAACCTGTAACCGGAGAATTTCTGAAGCCTTTCATCGGCATTTCCATGTTGGACTGGCCTGAGCAAACCCAGACCTCACCAATCATTACGTTTTTCAGAGTCAAGGCTTTTCCATCGCTGATTGCAATACTAAAAGGACCTCCTGCAATCGGAGTCGAAACTTTAACCTTCCAATTACCATCTTTATCTGCATGTCCAGTATAGGACTTGTTATTCCAGGATGTTGTCACTCTAACATTTGAGTTTACTGAAGCTTTCCCCCAGATTGCTGCTTCAGTTTGTTGCTGGAGAACCATATTGTCTCCAAAAATTGCAGGCAGTTTTACTTGTGCAACCAGGTTTGCTGATGCAATGACAAAGATGACAAGGATTGTCATCACTGAATTAAATAATCTTTTCATATTAAATTTATAAAACATTAATAAAATATTTTGAGCATTAAATTTACTAAGGAAAACTCAAACACAATATAAGGAAAACAAAGGGAAAAATGTTCATATTAAAATATTTATTAGTTATAGATAATAATCATACGCATTAGTTGTTTCGATTTGCAGGTATTATCTAAAAAATCGATCTGACCATAAAATATTCACTATTTGTGCTATTTTTGCGACAAAAACAGTCTTTTTAGTCATAAATAGTAATAAATTGAAAAACAGTAAACCGGAGTTTAACAGGATTGCAATTAAGGTCGGCAGTAATGTAATAACCCTACCCGACGGATCACTGAACAGCTGGAGAATCTCCAGGATAGTTCAGGAAGTAGCTATCCTGTCCAAGCAGGGTACTGAAGTGGTCCTGATTTCTTCAGGAGCAGTAGCAGCCGGCAGAGGCGATGTTCCTCCGTCAAATAAAACAAATGTAATAGCTGCCAGACAGGTACTTGCTGCCATTGGCCAGGTAAAATTAATGTCAAGTTATCAGTTTCTGTTTGGTAAATACGGAATGCAGGCCGGCCAGGTACTCACAACAAAGGAGAGTTTCAGGGACCGCAGGCACTATCTGAATATGAAGAACTGCATTTTAGCAATGCTTGAAAATAATGTTTTACCTATTGTTAATGAAAACGATACTATTTCTATTAATGAGCTGATGTTCACTGATAATGATGAACTGTCGGGTTTGATTTCATCTTTGATGGACTGTCAATCTCTGATCATCCTTTCAAATGTCGATGGCATTTATACCGGTGCGCCGGGTTGTGATGGATCAGAACTTATTAAAGAGATAAACGAGGATTCAGACGAAGCCGGTAAGTACATTTCTTCTTCAAAATCAGGATTTGGCCGGGGAGGAATGCTTACAAAATATTCAAATGCCAGAAAGATAGCTTCAGAGGGGATAGACGTTTTTATTGCCAATGGTAACCGTGACTCTGTAATTACTGATATTGTGAAGAGAAAAGATATTCCATGCACTCACTTTATAGCTAGCGAAAGCAGGAGAACCGGAGTGAAAAAATGGCTTTCACACTCTGAAACATTTGCTAAAGGTGCAGTGAGAATCAATGAAGGAGCAAAAGTAGCACTTCTTGGAGAAAAGGCTTCCAGCCTTCTTATGATCGGAATAACCGGAATAGAAGGATTTTTTAAAAGCGGGGATATTGTCAGGATATTTGATGAAAAGGGGGAAAATATAGGATTGGGAAAAACGCAATATGACTCCAAAAAAGCCGAACTAAATATTGGACAAAAGCTCAGTAAACCATTTATTCATTATGATTATCTGGTTATTTATGAAAAGAATAAAACCAGCATTCAGGCGTAATGTAAAATCTTTAAATAATCAGGTTTAGATGGATTGTATACCCTTATTTAAGAAAGCAATAAAAGCCAGCAGGACATTGAATATTTTGGGCACGGACACAATAAACAGGATTCTCCTGATGGTAGCCGACGCAGCTATCGCAAAAAAAGATTACATCATTGCTGAAAATGAGAAAGATCTGATTTTGATGGATGATTCAGATCCTGGATATGACCGGTTGATACTGGATACCGAACGGATTGAAGGGATTGCTTCAGATATGCGAAATGTCGCCAAACTGCCAAGTCCGCTGAATCGTATCCTGTCAGAAAACAAGCGACCAAATGGGATGAAAGTATCTAAAATCTCCGTTCCTTTTGGTGTAATAGGAGTAATTTATGAAGCAAGACCAAATGTCACATTTGATGTCTTCTCGCTTTGCCTTAAATCGGGAAATGCATGCATACTCAAGGGTGGCAGTGATGCGATAAATTCAAACACTGCTATTGTAAAGATAATCAGAAAAGTACTTGAAGTTAATGGTATTGACCAAAGTATACTGACCCTTTTGCCCGCAGGTCGTGATGAAACCCGGCAGTTGTTACATGCCCGTGAATATATTGATCTTATTATCCCGAGGGGGAGCCGGAGCCTGATTGATTATGTACGGGAAAACTCCTCAATTCCTGTAATTGAAACTGGTGCCGGTATTTGCCATACTTATTTTGATGAATATGGTGACAGAGAAAAAGGAAGATTAATTATTAACAACGCAAAGACTCGCAGAGTAAGTGTCTGTAATGCTCTTGATTGCCTGATAATTCATGAAAACCGGCTGGCGGATATTGATATTCTGGTCGGACTTTGTTCCGAGTTCAACGTGTTACTCTTTGCAGATGAAAAATCTTATAGGGCATTGAAAGGTAAATATCCATCTAACCTGCTACAAAAAGCCTCGACCAGTTCATTTGGCACAGAATTCCTTTCTTATAAAATGGCAATAAAAACAGTTGGTTCGTTTGAAGACGCATTGATACACATTAATGAATATGGCTCTAAACACAGCGAAGCCATTATATCTGAAAACATTGAACGAGTCCAATTATTCTTTAAGTTAGTCGATGCTTCTTCTGTCTATGCAAATGCTTCTACCGCATTTACAGACGGTGCAGAATTCGGTCTTGGAGCTGAAATAGGTATCTCTACGCAAAAGCTTCACGCTAGAGGACCAATGGCTTTGGAAGCATTAACCACCTATAAGTGGATTATTGAAGGGAATGGACAGGTGAGAATCTAAGTTAAGAATGTAAAGAGAATGAGAGGTTAAGAACTAATATATTCAGTGAATATATATTATTTCAGATAATAGATAACAAATACTTCATTATTTGTAAATATTATTTATATTTGCACGACATAAAATGATAATGAAAAGATTTACGACATCCACAGGTTCTACTTCAGGCACTACAAAGTTGTTCCTGGGATGCTTTGTTTAAATAATTTTTAGAACCAAACCGAAGCCATCCTTGAAACAAGGGTGGCTTTTTTGTTTTGGCACAAAATGAAAATGAACTTTAAAAAAAGCAATTATGCGAATCTTAAAATTTGGAGGCTCATCATTAGCCAATCCTGAACGGATAAAGCTTGTAACAAAAATAATCATGCAATATGCTTCAGAATATCCTGATATCTCTGTTGTCATATCTGCACAATCTGGTGTTACTGATCAGCTGGCTAAACTATGTGAATTGATCCCGGCATTTTCGTCTGAAAATGATGCTGTCATACAGGACCTTGAACAAAGGCATCTTACTGCTATAAAAACCCTTCTCCCGGTTACACAGCAGCCGGCTGCAATGGCAGAAATAATGTCCATGTGTAACGAATTATCCGATATTGTCAAAGGAGCATCATTGGTTGGAGAAGTTACTGCCCGAACCCGTGACTCTATTCTGAGTTTTGGTGAACGGATGTCAGCTTTTTTGGTTTGTCAGGCAATAAAAACAGATATTCCTGATGCCATGTACATCGATGCCCGTCTTATGATAAAAACTGACTCAACATTCGGACGAGCCAGGGTTGATTTTGAAAGTACAGGCAAACTGATAAAAGCAATTTATTCTGAATCCAAAGGAGTAAAGATTGTTACAGGTTTTATTGCAAGCACAGAACCAGGCTACACTACTACATTAGGCAGGAATGGATCAGATTATACAGCTTCTATTCTTGGATCTGCACTCGGGGCTGATGCAATTGAAATATGGTCAGATACGGATGGCGTAATGACAGCTGATCCGGCCTATGTAAAAGAGGCTCAGTGTATTGCACAATTATCTTATAGCGAAGCGATGGAGTTATCGCACTTTGGTGCTAAAATATTATTCCCGGCTTCATTGTATCCTGCAATGGCAAAACAGATACCCATTCATGTGAAAAACACTTTCAATCCAGAACACAGAGGTACATTAATCTGCAATGAATCAAGTAAAGATAACGGTTTTATAAAGGGTATAACATCACTTGGAAATGTCTGCATGATAACTGTTGAAGGCAGTGGAATGGTTGGAGTAGCCGGTGTTTCAGCACGCATGTTTACTTCCTTATCACAACAGAGTATCAGTGTGATCCTGATAAGTCAGGCATCTTCTGAACATTCTATATGTATTGCATTAATGCAGGAAGATTCCGGGAAAGCATGCCAGATTTTACGTAATACTTTTTCAGCAGAGTTATTTTCAGGTTTGATAACTTCTGTCAATTATGAATGCAATCTTTCCATTGTGGCTGTTGTGGGTGAAAATATGCGCCACATGCCCGGTGTAGCAGCCAGAGTCTTCGGTCCTCTGGGGCGCAACGGTATTAATGTAAAAGCCATATCACAAGGAAGTTCGGAGCTCAATATATCTTTTGTGATCCATGAAAATGATCTGCGAAAAGCCTTGCAGGTGCTTCATCAGGCTCTGTTCAGTAAAGAGATCCGGAGGTTGCATCTTTATATGGCAGGTACCGGGTCAGTTGGCACCAGATTATTAGAGATGATTGGAAAGCATGATGAGTATCTGGTAAAACAGAAAATTGATCTGCAATTGTGTGGTCTTATTAACAGCAGTCAAATGTTGATTGATGAAAACCCCATCTGTCTGAGCACCTGGAAAACATCAACAGAGAGCAAAGCTGAAAAAGCAAACTTCCGGAATTTTGTCGATGGAATATTATTACAAAATATGGAAAACAGTGTTTTTGTCGATGTCACAGCAGCTGATGAACCTGTAGAATATTATGACAAACTTTTTTTGGGAAATGTTGCCATTGTGGCAGCTAACAAACGTGCTAATACAAAAAATATGGAACACTATCATCTTCTTCATAATGTTGCAAAAAACAGAAATGTTCCATTTCATTACGAGACCAATGTCGGAGCAGGTTTACCTGTAATAAATGTGATTCGCAATATAATTGCAGGTGGCGATAAAATTATAAAAATTGATGCGGTGCTATCAGGGACAATTAATTGGCTGCTCTCAGAATATGACGGCAGCAAACCCTTCAGCGAACTTGTACAAATAGCAAAGAATAGAGGATATACTGAACCAGATCCAAGGGATGACCTTAGTGGAATAGATGTCGCACGTAAATGTCTGATCCTAGCGCGTGAATGCGGACTGGAATTAGAATTGGATAGTATAGCTGTAGATTCTTTAATGCCCTCAGAAGCTGCACAGGCTGAGGATTTATCTTCATTTTTCCTGGCCCTGAAAAAATATGATCCAGTCTTTCATGACAGGTATTGTAAAGCAATGGCAGATGGGAAAAAATTACGTTATATTGCAGGAATAGAAAGTGGTATAGCAAAAGTTGAACTAACTGACGGAGGTGAGTCTAATCCTTTCTACACTTTAAAAGGTAGTGAAAACTGTATAATCTTCACCACAAAATACTATCAGCAATATCCTATGGTTATTAAAGGTCCGGGTGCCGGGGTAGATGTGACGGCAGCAGGTCTTCTTGCAGATATAATTCGCATCGCCGAAGGTATAAGAGTTTAATAATCTCATAATAGATTGAATAATAATAAATTATAAACAAATTATGAATTCCAGATCAGTTACGGCTTTCGCACCGGCTACAGTAGCCAATGTTGGCTGTGGTTTTGATATAATGGGTTTCGCTGTCAAAGGAATAGGAGATAAAGTGACCATAACTCTGAGAGACGATAAAGATACCTCCATTATCAGAATGAGTGGCTGCTATGGCAATATGATCCCCACGGAGAGAAATAAAAACACTGCAGGTGTAGCCATAGATGCATATTTGAAAGCAACTGGAAGAACCGACCTAATGCTGGATATTTTTTTAGAAAAGAATCTGCCCCTTGGAAGTGGCCTGGGCAGCAGCGCTTCAAGTGCAGCCGCAGCCATATTCGCTCTGAATAATCTGTTAGGCAATCCTTTGACTACAACAGAATTAATACCATTTGCTATGGAGGGTGAAAGGATAGCTTGTGGAAGCGCCCATGCTGATAATGTTGCTCCTTCTCTGCTAGGTGGTTTTGTCCTGATTCGCAGTTACCAGCCGTTGGATATTATCCGGGTCAAATGTCCTGATGAATTATGCTGTACTATTATTCATCCTCATATTCAGCTTAAAACTTCGGATGCCCGAAGAATTTTGAAGCGGGATATTCCGATTAATGATGCTATAAGGCAAAGTGCAAATGCAGCAGCATTTATGACAGGGATGATTAATGAAGATTTTGACCTGATGGGCCGCTCAATATGCGATTTACTTGCTGAGCCTAAACGCACACAGCTTATTCCCGGCTTTGAGAAAACCAGACAAACTGCGTTAGATAATGGGGCAATTGGTTGCGGTATATCAGGTTCCGGACCTTCTGTTTTTGCCTTATGTAAAGGTGAACTTATTAGCGGACTGGTTGCTGAAGCAATGAAAAAAACATTTTATGAAGCTGGACTTAACTCCGATACTTTTGTCTCACGTCTTAATGCACCCGGGGCATCTATCCTGCAAACAAACTGATATCTTTTTAATATTAAAGAATGAATTTTTATAACATAAATAATCCATCAGAACAAGTTTCACTTAAGGAAGCGGTTCTGAAGAGTGTAACAAGAGTATCGGACTTATATATGCCTGAATATATCCCCATACTTTCATCTGAGTTTTTTAATAAGCTTAATAACACCAGTTTGCAGGAAATTGCCTGTAATGTAACGAAAGTAATGCTTGGCCAGGATATCCCGGATATTTCGATTGAGAATATCATAAATAGAGCTTTGAATTTTGAGATTCCGCTCAGGCAGTTAGACAAAAACCTGTATGTTCTCGAATTGTTTCACGGGCCCACCCTGGCATTTAAAGATATTGGTGCCAGATTTATGGCCGGTCTGTTTGAGTATCTGCTTCGGAATGAAAACCGTGAAACTACTATTCTTGTAGCCACATCAGGCGATACTGGAAGTGCTGTTGCCAATGCATTTTTCAATTGTAAGATGGTGAAGGTCGTTATATTATTTCCAGCTGGGAAAGTGAGTAATATTCAGGAAAAACAGTTGACAACCATGGGTGGAAACATTATGGCATTAGAAGTAGATGGAGACTTCGACGATTGCCAGCGACTGGTAAAACTGGCTTTCTCAGATGCAGAATTAAATAGCCGGCTTAATCTGACCTCTGCCAATTCTATCAATTTTGCCCGATTATTCCCGCAATCATTTTACTATTTCTATGGGCTGTCACAATTGGCTGCTACAAATAAACCTGTTGTTTTCAGTGTTCCAAGCGGAAACTTTGGCAATCTCACGGCTGGGATTATTGCCAAAAAAATGGGTTTACCCGTGCATAGATTAATTGCATCTACCAATGTCAACCGGTGTGTACCGGAATATTTACTTAACGGGCGGTTCGATCCACAACCAACTATTCATACTATAACAAATGCGATGGATGTAGGAAATCCGAGCAATTTTCGTCGTATCCTTGATCTTTATAATAACCAGTATAATCTTATTTCAACAGACATAAAAGGCTATTGGTTTACAGATGAACAAACCTTGAGAGCTATGAATGATCTTCAAAACAGGTATCTATATCAGGCTGATCCGCATGGAGCTGTTGCTTATCTGGGATTAAAAGAATACATGGAAAGAAACGATTGTTGCGGAATTTTCCTGGAAACGGCTCATCCCTCAAAATTTCCTGATGAGGTTGAAAAGGCTACAAATAAAAAGGTTCAGATTCCGGAAACATTAAAAGATTTGATGGCTTTAAAGAAAGGGTCAGTCAAAATGCCAAACAGCTTTGCCAGTTTTCGAGATTATCTGATTTAACCGTATTGCGTCACAATTTAGTAGATTTTGAAATAGGGATATGCATCATCCTGTCCTCAATAAACTTACTCATATCGCTTACTGGCATCTTCTGAATTACGTAGAAATGTTTTCCAACTGGATTATCTTTCCAACTGTTGCTGCCATCGCTATTCACGATAATATTTCCCCTCCTGGTTTCGAAAAAACCTTCGGTTCCATAAATTGCAATCAGCACAGCTGTCTCATCCCAGCTCATACGGCCGTTTTTGTCCTCCCTGGAAAGAGGAATACTTATGCGGAAAACATCCTTAACCGGACTGTTTTGAATATCCGAATTAATGAGTCGCATCCCTGTTAATATCTTTTGTCCGATTTCGAATCCTGTAAAAATTATTTCTCCCGGCCATCTGTCGTAAACATATTCTGATGAGGTGGAATCCATGTATAGATTGAATTCTCTTCCCTCAGGAAACTTCCCTGCCATAGAGACTAGTATCTTCACTTTCTTTGATATTAATTCCGATCCGTTCAACATGGAAAGGCTATCTGGTTGTGACTTAAGTAGATTACAGAGGTTGGTAAGGAAACCTGTCGTAACAATTGTTACAGAACCATCTGGTTGTGTGGCAAGTACTTTTCTGTAAATTGTAACAGCATCAGGCACTTTTGAAGTCGACATGATTCTGTGTGGATACCTGGAGACTATCGTGTCCGGCCAATGTTGTGAGGAGCTAAGAGATACTCCGGCTGATTTAGGAGCTCCAACCGGGAGCTTATCCCTTCCAAAATAGGTATTAATCACATCTATTGAGGGAGCAACCAGGTCGTGTTTATTTGAGGCAACGGTTGCAAGGATCTCTGCTTTCCCGCTGTCAGCCATGGCATGAAGAAAGGCAAGCGCACCTACGTCGTCATAATCGGGACCGAGATCTGTATCGAAAATAATTCTGACAGGATGATCAATTTTATTCCAGGAATGATTTGTGCAGTCTGAGCACAGAATAAGAGTGACAAAAACAGTAAGTGTAATCTGTCTCATAAGTATCTGTTTAATTTGAGTCAACCTCATTCCTGTAGGGTGCAGAAGCCTGAGCTCCCATTCTTGTCACTGAGATTGACGCTGCTTTATTTGCGAAGGCTACAGCTTCCTTCAGATCTTTACCCTCAGAAAGTGCCACTGCAATAGCCCCGTTAAATACATCTCCGGCAGCGGTAGTATCTACAGCGTTAACCTTAATCCCGGGAACCATTCCGGTAAAGTTTTCAGATTTTACATAAGCGCCGGCTTCACCCATAGTAATAATTATATTTTTGACTCCCTTCTTTTGAAGCGCCGTTGTTGCTTCATCGGCTGACGAATTATCATGTACCTTTATCCCAGAAAGAATTTCTGTTTCAGTTTCATTCGGGATGAGAAGCCATATGTATTTTAGCAGATTGTCCGTAAGTCCTTGTGCCGGAGCAGGGTTAAGTATTACTTTTATGTTATTCTCTGAAGCCAATCTGGCAGAATATTCCACAGTTTTAAGTGGTATCTCGAGTTGAAGCAAGAGTATTCCGAATTTCCCTGAATTAAAGATTTTCAAAGGGATATCCTCCTGTAAAAGGTTACCATTTGATCCCGGAGCAACAACAATACTGTTCTCTCCCTTTGAATCAACGGTAATAAGGGCAACCCCGGATGGGAGTTCCGGATCTTTTACAATATACTGTGTATCAATGCCTTCTCTCATAAACAATCCTACAGCCTGGTTACCGAATAAATCATTTCCTCTTTTAGTAACAAAAGTAACTTTCCCTCCAAGTCTGGCAGCAGCTACAGCCTGATTTGCTCCTTTACCTCCTGGATTTAAAAGAAATTTACCGCCAAGAATGGTCTCTCCCGGAACGGGTATTTTTTCTGTTTTAATAACCATATCGGTATTGGAACTGCCTATTACGAGGATACGTTTCATAAGGTAATATTTGTAAAGTGTTAATTATTTTGGTCCTAGTTTCTAAATTCCGGATTCTCGGTCCTTGGTACTGGGTACCGGATACCGGTTTGTTCTCTGCATAAAGTATCAGGCACTGAGTACCTGATAATGTGCGACCAAAGTACAAAATTGTGACTACTAATCTTCATCTTTCCTCAAAAAATCTTCCCGGACAGGGCTAAAGCTGTCAATGAGACGTACTTGTTGGCTAATAGTCTGTATACAATGGGGCACACCTGAGGGAACAGAAAAAATATCGCCCTGGATCAGATGATATTGTTCCTTTCCCAGGAAAAAAAGCAGCTCTCCTTCAGCCACATATGTTATCTGCTCATGTTGATGGGAGTGGGGAGGATCTGGTTGTGGGGCAGGGCCATTGGTGAAGTCGCATACAACAACCATTAGGTTCTCAAGGTAAGTGATCCTTCTTTCGAAGGTAGTCGAAAGTTTTTCCGGGATTGTCTCTTTCTGTTTAAAAACTGGCATAGTGATTTAAAATTAAAAAATGTTGTAAAATTAATATTTGCAAGTTTCACATTTTTCATTCAATAATCAAATCTCCAGGGAAATAAAGCTATTCATTCTGAAATTTAGCCAGACTAATATTATAAAAGAACGAACCACAGATTTTATACAATAAATTTTTATTCTGACGTTATATTTGTATATTTTATAAATAGCTCTTAACTGACATTATGTTCAAAAAGAATAATTCTTCTGTTATTATTATAAAATGTATTCTGTTTATATTCCTCTTAAGCTTTTTATTAAGCAAAGATTCATATGCCCAATACAGGACTTATAATTTCAACCAGCCTGGAAATGAATGTTATTTTTCTTATATCTGTTTTGCCCCCGATAGTGTTTATAATTCCATAAAACGACCTTTTATTTTTATATTAGGTCAGGAAGATCAGACTGCTCAGCAAATATTTGACGGTGATACCATTAAAAATTCTCCGCAGTTTCATAAATATGAGTTTCTCTATTTGCCAAGCAAAGGTATAAATGCAAAAGAAAAGCTCAATTGCATCGAATCATTCGTTAGCCTTGTTACTCATGGGTTTAAGTTCGGGCATGTAAACTTGTTTTTTCAGGTCAATGATACGAGTATCATTCAATCCGATATTGCAGCAAAGGGATTGAATAAAGTATTCAGAAGTACAAGAATGAATTATTTGAATGAAGATGTATCAAATAAAGACCTTATGACTGAAAATATTCTTGAACGGTTTAAGGAAACAGCAGTTGTGTATGATCCCGTGAAGAAACCCAAAGAAGACATTGGCATATATTACGTTGAAGAAGATACAATCAAGAATCCCGATATAGATACAACGGATGACAGGCCTCATAAGACTTTTTTCGGCCCGCCTGAGGTTTTTAATTATACACTTACAGGAGTTATCCGAGATAAAGCAACAGGCGAAGCCCTGCCTTTTGCAAACATTTATGTAAAAGGTTCAACCAATGGAACTTCTACTAATACGGATGGATATTTTACATTGTTAAAAGTCCCATCAGATACAAGTACTTTGATTGTACAGTACATTGGGTATCAAAAGACAGAAGCTTATCTGACTCCCAAAACCGCTAAAAAGAACTTTATAATTGAAGTCAAACCTCAGTCACAGGCACTTCAGAATGTTACTGTCACTGCTTACAAGGATGATGTCGTCTTTGTGAAAAAAGCAGAGGTTAGTACTATTGATCTGGCTCCCAAGAAATTGGAAATGTTACCAAGTTTGGGAGAAAAGGACGTAATGCGTTCTTTTCAGCTCATGCCAGGGGTCAGTGCTTCTAACGAATCTTCATCCGGACTTTATGTGCGAGGAGGGACACCAGATCAGAATCTTGTTCTTTATGACGGTTTTACTGTTTACCATGTTGACCATTTATATGGGTTTTATAGTGCCTTTAATTCCAATGCCCTGAAAGATGTTCAGCTCTACAAAGGAGGGTTTGAGTCAAGATTCGGAGGTCGCATTTCTAGTGTAACAGAAATAACCAGCAAAGAAGGCAACCAGAAGAATATCAACCTTGGTGCCGACCTGAGCTTGCTGAGTATGAATTTTTTTGCTGAAGTGCCAATCGGGGATAAATTTTCTTCATTTATCGCCTTCAGGAAGTCATATCAGGGCGCACTTTACCAGGCATTATTCGATAAATTCAACAAAAGATCCTCAACCTCTGCCCCTGTCAATCAAAACCCATTTGGCAGATTCTCCCAGAATCAGGATATAGTTTCTTATTTTTATGATCTTAACGGGAAATTTACCTACCGTCCCGGAGATAAGGATATAATTTCGCTGAGCATCTTCAACGGTACAGATAATCTTGACAATAGTTTCTCTTCAGGCATCCCTTCTTTTGGACAATATAATTCAAACTTCAGTACGAGCTCAACAGACCTCACCAGGTATGGCAACGTCGGCAGCAGTCTGAAATGGTCACGCAAATGGAACTCAAAACTGTATGGTAACACAATTATCAGTTATTCAAATTACTACAGCCACAGGGACCGTTCACAGAACAGAACTTTGTTCAATCCCAATAATGAATCAAGTTCAAGCAGAAGTGGTTTGCTTGAAAATAACGATTTAAAAGACTTTAGTTTTAAGTCTGACTATCAATGGGATATTTCAAATTCTAACCAGATTCAATTTGGGGGATTTGGAACCTACTTCAATATCAGATATACATATGCGCAGAGTGATACTGCCACCATTCTCGATCGTAACGGCAAAACTTTGCTAAGCGGAGTATATCTTCAGGATAAATTAAAGTTCTTAAATGATAAATTACAGTTTCTGCCAGGAATTAGGACAAGCTATTTCCAGACGACCAGCAAGGTGTACTATGAACCACGGGCATCTCTTTCATATAATCTTACAGATTGGCTCATATTGAAAGGCGCTTATGGGAAATACTATCAGTTTGCTAACAGGGTAACACGTGAAGATATTCTTTCAGGAAGCACAGATTTCTGGATACTTTCAGATGGTAAGTCTGTCCCGATTAGCTCTTCAATTCATTATATTGCCGGAATATCCTATGAATCTAAGAATTACACATTTAGTGCCGAAGGCTATTATAAGCTAATTCAGAATCTGACCGAATATTCACTTAGGATAAATGCCAGTCCGATGGGCATAAATTATAATGAAAATTTCTTCAATGGATATGGATTTTCAAGAGGAGTAGAGTTCCTGGCTCAAAGAAATTCAGGAAACTTAAACGGCTGGATCAGTTATACTTTAGGTGAAGCAAGAAACCATTTTGATGTCTATTCAAGTAGTTATTATCCTGCCAATCAGGATGTTACTCATGAATTCAAAATTGTTGGTCTGTACAAATACAAACGATGGAATTTCTCTGCTAACTGGATTTTTGCCACGGGCCGGCCATATACGGCTCCTTCAGGAGCATACAGTATCACTCTGCTTGACGGAACCGAAAAGGACTATTTTACAGTGACTTCCAAGAATAGCCTTAGGTTACCAGATTATCACCGCCTGGATATTGCAGCAAATTATAAACTATTAATGGGAAAAAGTGGTGACAAAAAACGAAGAGAAATCGGGTACATTGGTTTTTCATTATTTAATGTCTTTAACCACCTGAATATCTGGTATAAACAATATACCATTGAAAGCGGAAAGGTTCTTGAAACCAACGTCAATTATCTTGGAATTACACCTAACCTGACTATTTCACTTAAATTCAGATAGAATGAAACTAAGAATTATCATATATATATTAATGATACTGAGCGTATTAGTAGCTTGCAACAAAGCCGATAACTCAGAATTTACTGATTCTCCTATTGTTGAATCATACCTGACTCCGGGTAATTATCCCAGGGTCAGGATCAGCAGGCAAATACCTTTTTCTTCAAATGTAAAATATTCATCCGATGACGTTAATGCACTATCAATTAATATACTTCACAATAATATCTCAAGTTCCCTGACTCCTGTTGGAGGCGGACAATATGTTGACAGCTCATTGAAAGTTGCTGAAGGTGATAGATATGATCTCTCCTTTACATACAACTCAAAATCAGTTAGAGCTTATACAATAGTCCCATCAAAACCAGCACATTTCGCTGAATCGGTTACAGCTATAGCCATCCAGAAAATGGATAGTACATCGGGTTTCCCAAGTTTTGGATCTATGCCTGACCCTATTTCACTTACCTGGGACAATACTGATGGATCCTATTATATTGTTGTAATTGAGAATTTAGAGACAAAACTTGTTCCGGTACGTAATTTTGGTAGCGACACAATACCGGGGATCAGGTTCAGACAACCACCCACAACAGCATCAGGGCTTGAAATAAGAGCAATGGAATTTCAGTACTTCGGAAAGCACCGGCTTATACTTTTCCATGTACTTCCCGATTACGCCTCACTTTATTCTGCCAGTGAGACAAGTTCGCAAAATCTTACTAACCCATCTACGAGTATAATGAATGGTTATGGTATTTTCACAGGACTTAATTCTGATACGCTTTATCTAAATGTGAACCAGCAACAATAGGACCTGAAAGCATTCCGATCTGTCCAAAAAATCATTCTTCAACTGTTTTTTATAAGCAAATTTAAAAAAAATCAATAAATTCATCACTTTATTGATATTGCTTAACCTTACCCTTATCTGACATGAAAAACCTTTTAACCATCTTGTTAATCAGTTTCTTAATGGTTTTTGTCTCTTGTGAAAAGCAAAAACCGATGGACAAAGTAGTTAATGATGCTCTTTCATTCTCCCTTAAACAGTACAAACATATGGCGGATGTAATGAAAGACAAAGAGGATCTTTTGCCAAGAACTTTAGACACTGTCGGAAACCTGGTAACTGCTAAGTCCAGCTGGTGGACTAGCGGATTTTTCCCTGGTTGCTTATGGTATTTGTACGAATACTCAAAAGATGGAAAAATCAAAGAATATGCAGAAATGATGACTGCCAGGATAGAGAAAGAGAAGAATAATACGGGCACACATGACCTTGGATTTATGCTTTATTGCAGCTTTGGAAATGGTCTCAGGGTGACTGGAAATAAAAATTACATTGAGGTATTGCTGACAGGAGCAAAATCGTTGTCGACCAGGTTCAGACCTAAAATCGGTTGCATTCAGTCATGGAACAGCAGGAAAGGATGGCAGTGCCCGGTAATAATTGATAATATGATGAACCTGGAGTTTTTGATGTGGGCGTTTAAAAGCTCTGGGGATTCCAGTTATTATAAAATTTGCGTAAGTCATTCAGATACAACGATGAAGAATCACTTTCGTCCTGATTATAGTTCATATCATGTAGTATCATATGATACTATTACAGGGAGGGTAGAAAAAAAACAGACTTCCCAGGGTGCATCCGATGAATCTGCCTGGGCACGTGGTCAGAGCTGGGGACTTTATGGTTATACCGTCATGTTTCGTGAAACAAAGCTTGTAAAGTATCTGAATCAGGCAATACATATCGCCGACTTCATGATTGACAATCCGAATATGCCCCAGGACAAAATACCTTATTGGGATTTTAATGCTCCCGGCATTCCAAATGCAAAAAGGGATGTATCGGCAGCTGCAGTGATGGCCTCAGCTCTCATTGAACTGAGCGGTTATGTACAACCTGAATTGGGTAAGAAGTACCTTGAAATAGCTGAAACACAATTGCGCAGTCTTGCTTCCCCCGTGTACCTGGCAAAAGCCGGAAAGAATGGGAACTTCATTCTGATGCATAGCGTAGGCTCAATACCGGGCAAGAGTGAAGTAGATGTTCCGCTAACCTATGCTGATTATTATTTCATTGAAGCTTTGTTGCGATACAAAAGCCTATCTAAAAAATAAATGTAAAAATTACGCTTAATAAGTCAAATCATGAAAGAGTCTGAAAAAACAATTTCAAGAAGAAAGTTTCTGGGTTCTTCCGTCCTGGGTATGGCAGGTCTTTTTGTGCTGCCACGCCTCGGACCATCTTTTTTGAACCAGGAAAACAGAGACATAAAACTAGGGTTTATTGGTCTGGGACAACAAGCAATGTCTCTACTTAATGGCTTCATACAGATTTCCGGAGTAGAAGTCGTTGCAGGCTGTGATGTGTATGGCATTAAACGCAAGAGATTCGAGAAAAGAGTATTGGCCTTTAATACAAAAGCAGGCATAACATCGAAACCTGTTTTATATGAAAAGTATCAGGATCTGCTTAAACGAAAGGATATTACTGCAGTCGTGATTGCTGTTCCGGATCACAATCATGCCATTGTTGCCATTGCAGCGTGCAAAGCAAGTAAGGATGTTTACCTTGAAAAACCAATGACATTTACGATTAATGAAGGTAAGGAGCTTCGTAAAATAGTGCGGCAGAAAAAGCGCGTTTTTGCTCTTGGAAGTCAGCAGCGTTCGGACTCCAATTTCCAGCATGCCGTTAATCTTGTTCAAACGGGTGCTCTGGGAAGAATAAGCAAGGTTAATGCTTACGTTGGAGCACCACCAAAACGATATGACCTTCCTGAAGAACCAATTCCGGCAGATCTTAACTGGGATTTGTGGCTTGGTCCGCTGCCAGCAACAATTCATTTTAACAATCAGCTTGATCCGCCTATCTCCCTTGATCCGGAGGTAAATGAAAAGTTCTGGGGAGCCTGGCGATGGTACACAGAGATGGGCGGCGGATTTACTACCGACTGGGGTGCTCATATGTTCGACATTGCACAATGGGGACTCGGAATGGACGGGAATGGTCCGGTCGAAGCATCACCTATTGGAGACGGATCAGAATTTATGTCATTCAAATATGCCAATGGAGTGGTAATGACATCAGAACCATGGGATGAAAAGAAAACGAAAGGTGTTAAGTTCTGGGGTGAAAAAGGATGGATAGAAGTAGCAAGAGGATATTTCAATGCCTCAGATCAGAAGTTTTTTGCCGATAAAAAAGAGACTGTCGAGGGACCTTATGAAACAAAAGTTCCCCACCAGGCTAACTTCATCGATTCAGTACGATCGCGGAAAGATCCTGTTGTGCCGGTTGAGATAGGACACAGCAGCGCAACAGTATGTAATTTAGGAAACATTGCCTGCACACTTAAACGCACTGTAAAATGGAATCCGGCTTCGGAGATTTTTGTTGATGATTCTGACGGAGCAGCTACTAGGCTCATGCAATACACCTATAGAAAAGGATGGAAGTTAGGGTGATGTCATAAATCTTATATCTTCAGGAATAATTTATACCTGTAAAGAATGTAAAGAAATACCCAGCCGATAGAAGTGATTATTATTCCATAAAGAAGTGTCGACCATGTTCCTGGCAACATTGCAATTAATCCACCGAGCAGGAATTTTGAAATAACATGAAGGTTTACAATCCTTTCTGTCAGGTAAATTGTTATCGGATTCAGTCCGATTACGACAAAAAAGAAGGCCCATTTTCTGAAATTCCATACATCGATGATCAAATAAAAGAGAGTGAATAATAGCAGGCTGAGACCACCGACAAAGCAGACGAAGGAACTGGTCCAAAGGTTCTTGTTTATCGGGAAAACCAGGTTCCACAACTGCCCAATGATCATGAGGCATATAGCGGCAAGCGCCATATAAAGTACTTTTCGCAATGGTTTTTGATTCAGGTACCGAGAAATAAGAAATTCACCTGTAAACATACCCAGCAGAGCTGTACCGATAGCAGGCATTGTACTTAAAATACCTTCTGGATCATGATTGCCAAGGTAAAGTTTTCCTGGCATGAGCAAACGATCGATATGACTCGTAAGATTGCCTTCCCTCGAAAAAATATCTGTTGAACCAAGATCATGTGCCGGGAATAATAATAGCAGAAGCCAGTAACCCAGAAGAAGTCCACAGAACCAGACAATTCTGAAATTCAATTTCGTATTCATGAAAATGAGAGCAGCGAACATCCATGCCAGCCCTATACGTCCCAGCACGCTGCCATATCGCAGGTTACTGAAATGAAGATGGACGATCGGTCCAGGATTATTGTAAAAAATACCAAGAATAACCAGTATCAATCCTCTCATTATCACATGTCTGTACAATAGTTTCCGGCTTTCATTAGCAGCCAGACGTTTTGCCAGTGAAAATGGAAACGATATTCCGGCAATAAAAAGAAACAGGGGAAAGATCATATCATAAAAATGAAATCCATGCCATGGGACATGCTCCAGTTGTCCTGCCCACCAATGAAATATTGGCCAGCCTGTAAGCGTCGCAAGCCCAATGAAGATCCCTTCACCACCAGTGATCCAGAACATATCAAATCCACGTAGAGCATCAAGCGAGTATAGGCGTTTGGTTTGAGGTTTATCAGCTGTTTCCATAAAATGCAATTAAGTTATTTGACCAATGAATTCCATATAAAATTACTTATTATTTGAAAATCACAGGGGTTTTTAATCTATTTATAAAACATATATTAATAGCAACCGAACAGATATAAATATCAAAAAAGGAATTAAATTCAGTTTCATTAAAAATAAATAAGGATAACTTTGGGAACAAGAACAATTATAAACCTCATTATAATATAAAATACCAATACCTATGAAAGTGTTAAAGTTGATTCTTATTTTGATGATTATCAGTTGTTTCTCTATGCCTGCCTTTGCTCAGACCAGTATCATTAAGCAGGTGAAACTCAGCAAATTTGAACTACAATCTTCTTCACTTATTCCTGAGTCGGGGGAAATGTTGTCTACGTCGCAATATAAATCAGATGTCTACTGGTTTCCGGTTGCCGTTCCATCAACAGTTCTTACCGGACTGGTAGCAAACAAAATATATCCCGACCCATATTCAGGTCTGAACAACATGTTTATTCCTGATGCATCTGATGAATTCAATAAAACTTATAATCTTGAGCAATACAGTTATCTGCCAGGCGAACCTAATCCATGGAAAAAGCCCTATTGGTACCGGACTACTTTTAATGTTCCTGCTGCTGATAAGGGTCGTCATTTTGAACTGATCTTCAAAGGAATAAACTACCGAGCCGGTGTTTGGGTTAATGGGAAACAAATTGCAGATTCGACTCAGATGGCCGGTATGTTTGCAGAGTATAGACTTGATGTAACCAAACAGATCAAAGCAGGTGCTCCAAATGCTTTGGCAGTTAAAATATATCCGTTAGATTATCCCGGATTACCTGATACTGAGCAGCTCAAAGCTTTAGGCGATTTTTTCAGGAATGGAGGACCAACCGGAGATATCGGGAAAAACGTCACTATGCTTTGTTCCGTAGGCTGGGACTGGATACCTCCTGTCAGAGATCGAAATATTGGTATCTGGCAACCTGTTTACCTGAGAACCTCGGGCCATATCACAATTGAGCAGCCAAAGCTGGTTACCGAGCTTCCGGCATTGCCGGATACAAGCATCGCAAAATTGTCTTTAAAGCTAAAACTGAAGAATTACAACTTATCGGCAGAGACTGGAAAACTGACAGTAATTATTACTCCAGAGACTTTTAAAGCTAATCCGATTCAGTTTTCAAGAGAAATAAATGTTGCTGGAAATTCTGTTTCATTTGTTGATCTGAATCCGGAAACAGTAAAAGAACTGACATTAAACAATCCACATTTATGGTGGCCAAACGGATATGGTAAACCAGAACTTTATCGAATTAAAGTTATATATACCGGAAGCCAGGGTACATTTGATGAAATAACATTTCTATTTGGAATCAGAACAGTTGGGTCAAAAGCTCTTGATATGAGCGGAACAATTCGGCGTGATTTTTATGTTAATGGCAAGCGTATTCAAATTACCGGCGGAGCATGGGTTCCGGATATGATGCTGAATCGCGATTCTCTTCGGTATGACTATGAGTTCAGGTTATGCCGCAACTCAAATATTAACCTGGTGAGAATCTGGGGTGGTGGTGTTACACCTTCCGATTACTTTTTTGATGCGGCAGACAAATACGGATTGCTCGTATGGTCGGATTTTTGGATCACAGGCGATACCCAGGGTGAGTTCAAAGGTTCGCCTGACTGGCCTCTTGAAGGTGGTATTTTTAAAAAGAATGTTGCCAGCACAATTTACAGGATAAGGAATCACCCTAGTCTTCTGGTCTGGACCGGAGGAAATGAAGGTCATGCCCGAAAAGAACTTTATGACGCGATGAGAGACAGCGTAATAGCTCTTGACGGAACCCGGCCGTTTATTCCAAGCTCCTCCGGATTTGCAAAGCTACCTGCTGGATGGAACGGAGCATGGCCTGATAATATGACATCGGGTGTTTACAGCGGAGGTCCTTATTCTTGGAAAGATCCGAAAGAATATTACAGGCTGGCTGATAATGGGAAAGATTGGGTGTTTAAAGACGAAACAGGTATTCCTTCACAACCTCCCTATTCAATTTTGCCAAAGATTATCCCCAACCTGATTTGGGACAGATCACTTCCTTTTCCTCTTAATAACTCCTGGGGATATCATGATGCCTGCTCGGGAAACGGTCATTATGATCTTTATTACAAAGAGATGGTAAAAAGATATGGCGAACCTGTCTCGATGAAGGATTATTGCGATAAGATGCAGCTTCTGGATGCTATAGGTTACCAGGGCATTTTTGAGGCAGCCGGACATAAACTGAATGATATCGGTGGTGTCATGCTTTGGAAATTAAATGCCGCGTTTCCAAGTGTGGTTTGGCAGGTATATGATTGGTATCTGACACCTAATGCAGGATATTATTTCATGCAAAATGCTTGTGAACCGATTCATATTCAGCTTAATACAAAAGATCTAAATGTTCAGATAATTAACAGGACTTATTCCCCGGTAACTGGTCTGACAGCAAGGATAGATCTTTACAGTACCGATTCAAAATCTTTATTTCACAATGAAGAAAAAGTAAATCTCTCTTCCACAGAAGTTAAAGAATCATTTTCATTGGCATCTGTTCTCTCAAATAAGCAGGGAGTGATTTTTGTAGTACTCAACCTTATCGATCCTGAGGGAAAAGTAGTCTCACATAATGTGTACTGGCTGTCAGCNNTCAGCTAGCAATTGGAGAAGAGGAGATACTTCCGAGTTTCTGGTCTGCCAATTATTTTACTCTTGCTCCCGGCGAATCGCTAACAATTACTGTCGGCTGCCCTCCTGCATCTATAAACGGAGGAGTACCAATGTTAAAAGTAGGGGGATGGAATGTTGAGGAGAGTGCAATTCCGTTAACAATAGCAAAATGACCTGAATTCACCCCCTTGTTCATTTCTAAACTCATCCTCCCTGCCTGGGGTGTTGAAAAAGTACTTTGTGAACCTTCGTGAAAACCTTAGTGTTCCTTTGTGGTAAAACCTAAATCATTGAACCACAAAGGATCACAAAGTACGGCACAAAGGCCCACAAAGGGGAAAGGTTAAAATATATTTCTTTTTCAATAGCCCCAGTAATTGTCATATAATGAATTAGATAACACCATTCCCTTATGTTTTAAAGGGAACGGCTGGGGATGGGTTAAGCACAGAGTGTTTTAAACAACAAAAGATGGTGTCTCAAAAGTCCTCTTTTTTGTTTTTACCCCTAAATNNGGTAAATCAATACTTTTGAGACACCATCTTTAATAAGTGTATTTTTTACATTTATTATACTTTGTCCGGCACTACGAATGGTTTGCGTGGAGGACGAGTAAGCAAAGCAGACGCTTCAGCATCGCCAATAATCTCCTCCTTAACAGGATCAAAATTTATTGTGCGGCCTGTCCGATAAGCTATATTACCAAGATGTGCAAGACCAGAAGCCAGGTGAGCGGTCTCAACAGGCGCATTCAGATGGGATTTATCACGTGACTTGACAGCTTCGATGAAATTAAGGAAATGATCTCCACCTGCTCTTTTATTTGGACCCGGTTCATTGTTCCTTCCCAGGAAGCTTTCATACCTGTCATAATTGTAAACTACCAGATAGCCTTTGCTTCCATAAAATATATTGCCAACATCTGCACCGTTCTCTTTATTTGTAATCCAGGGACGGACTTCAAACTCGATAATCTTCTTCTCTTTTGGGTAATAATATGTTGAAGCGAGAACTTCAGGAGTTTCCTTTGCATCATTGAAAAGGAATTTGCCACCGCCGGCTGTAATCCTTTCAGGAAGGCCGACATTCAGACCCCACATGCAGAGGTCCGTTTCATGGATTCCCTGGTTTCCAACATCGCCATTACCATAATTCCAGTTCCAGTGCCAGTTATAATGCACATAGTTACGTGAGAATGGCCTCATTTCAGCGGGACCTGTCCAAAGATCATAATCAAGTCCTTGTGGCACCGGTTCGGTTCCTTTATTGCCAATGTCATCTCTCCAGCGGAATACAAGCCCGCGAGCCATATAAACATCGCCGATAAGACCATCACGCAGATGCTTGATAGCTTCCTGAACTGCAAGTGAACTGCGAAGCTGAACACCATGCTGAACAATGCGTTGATATTTCGTGGCAGCTTCAACCATTTTTCTACCTTCACGAATATTATGTGAACCAGGTTTCTCAACATAGACATCTTTTCCGGCCTGCATTGCCCATATAGCTGCCAGGGAGTGCCAGTGATTAGGGGTCGCAATACTCACTGCATCAATGTCTTTATCTTCAAATACTTTACGAAGATCCTGTTGCTGTTTAACTTTTCTGCCATAGCTGGTTTCAAACTCCTTTGCTCTTTGTCCAAGAACAACAAGGTCGGGATCACAAAGACAGACAATTTCGCAAACATCGGGGATACCACCATATCCCTTGATGTGGTCTTTTCCCCTTCCATTTACACCCAGTACAGCAATCCTTACTTTATCATTCGCACCAAAAGCACTTGATGGAATGATGGAAGGTATTGTGAATGCAGCAGCAGCAGCACCCATAGCCGATGTCTGGATGAAACTTCTTCTTGATAACCGTTTTTTCTCTTTCATAGATTTTCCTGATAAAGTTGATTAATTAGGTTAGATATAATTGTTATTGAAAATTTGAAAATAAGTCAATTTGAAAATTTGAAAATTCAGGATTAATACTCTGTTTGCAAGTAAAGAAGCATTATAGAGCTTCTTTAAAAAATTATCTCTTTCAAAGTTGAACAAAAGTTAAGAATTTATCAAGAGATTCATTATGAAACTTATAAAGTATGTTATATAATATCAAACGTAAGTAGATAACTGGATCAATATCTGTCCGATTAAATAATCTGGTTTCACCAGCCTGAAGTTTGTTCATAAGGGGACAATGAAACTTTTGTAAAAAGTTTCAATATATCTTACTTTTACAAAAGCCTGTCAAAATACTTTGACTTATCTGACTGGACTATGAAAGATTTTATCAAAAACAATTGAATATAAGATTGAATAGAATATTATTTCGGGAATTAAATATTTTGACATTTAATATTAAAATATCATTGTTTTTAATTCTGGTCCCAACGTTAATAAGTTGTAATCCAAACAATTCCGGAAGTAGTTTTAAAGCGGATATCATCATCTATGGTGGTACTTCTGCAGCGATCATAGCTGCCGTTCAAGCTGCTAAGATGGGCAAAAGCGTAATAATTGTTTCACCTGACAAACATATTGGTGGACTTTCTTCTTCAGGTCTGGGTTTTACAGATACAGGGAATAAAGAGGTAATTGGCGGTCTTGCGAGGAAGTTTTATCAATTGATCTATGACCATTATAATAACCCTGAGTCCTGGAATTGGCAGAAAAGATCAGATTATGGTAACAAAGGTCAGGGAAATCCTGCAATTGATGGCCAGAAACGCACTATGTGGATATTCGAACCACATGCGGCAGAGGAAGCATTCGAGAAGATGATCTCCGGATCAAAAATAAAAGTACTCAGAGATGAATGGCTGGACAGGGAAGCAGGTGTGACCAGGGAGAATGGTTCAATCATTTCAATAAAAACACTCAGCGGTAAAAAATTCTCGGGTAAAATATTTATTGATGCAACATATGAAGGTGATCTTATGGCTGCAGCAGGAATAAAATTCACTGTCGGACGTGAACCGGACAGTATGTATAATGAAAAATGGAATGGAATTCAGGCAGGAGTTTTTCAGCACAGACATTATTTTAAGGAAAAGATAGACCCATATAAAATTCAGGGAAATCCTTCAAGTGGACTTCTTCCGAGAATTTCTGTTGACCCTGTTGGAAAGAATAGTACCGGAGACAAAAAGATTCAGGCCTACTGTTTCAGGCTATGTCTTACTCAGAATAACGAAAATAAAGTGCCAATAACGAAACCAGATGGCTATGATTCAACACAATACGAACTCCTTGCTAGGTTATCATTGGCAGGATGGAATGAGTTCTTCGGGAAATTTGATCCTATACCTAACCTTAAAACCGACGTAAACAATCATGGGCCGTTCAGCTTTGATAATATAGGATATAACTATGATTATCCGGAAGCATCATATGAAAAAAGAAAAGAGATACTTAAAGAGCATGAATTGTATCAGGAAGGATTACTTTATTTTTTGATGACAGATAATCGTATTCCGGAAAATGTCAGGGGGAAAATGAATAAATGGGGTCTTGCAAAAGATGAGTTCCGTGACAATAAAAACTGGCCATATAATATATATGTAAGGGAAGCCAGGCGGATGATAGGAGAATATATTATGACTGAGGAGGACGTTCTTGGTAAAAGAAATGTTCCAAGACCAATCGGAATGGGTTCATATTCAATGGATTCACATAATGTGCAAAGATATGTTACCGCTGATGGTTTTGTCCAGAATGAAGGTGATATCGGTGTTACTCCCGACCGGCCGTATCAGATTGATCTTGGTGCAATTTTACCTCAACCTGAGCAGTGTAAGAACCTTATTGTTCCGGTTTGTGTTTCCAGTTCCCATATTGCTTTCGGGTCTATCAGGATGGAACCTGTGTTTATGATCCTTGGACAAAGTGCCGCCGCGCTTGCTTCTATGGCTGTTGAAGAGAAGAAAACTATATACGATATTCCTTTTGAACAACTTAAAGCAAAACTATTAGAAGATGGTCAGGTTTTGGAGTACACTAAATAAAAGAATGATATATTTACAAAAACTAAAAATCATGAAAAAAAGACTCTTATTTCTGCTCGGTTTAATTACAATTATTTCTGTTAGTTGCAAACAGAGTAATGTGTTTCAACTTACAGACCTTCATATTCATCTGAAAGGTGGATTTACAATTGATGATGCTATTGCAAAATCTGCAAAAGACAATATTCATTATGGAATAGCGGTCAATTGCGGACTAGGATTTCCAATGCATAGCGATAGTCAGATAGACTCCTTCCTGCTCGTTATGAAAAAATATCCCCAGTTTTACGTAGGGATGCAGGCAGAAGGACGTGAATGGGTTAATCTTTTCTCAAAGGATTCTGTGAAAAAGTTTGATTATGTTTTTTCTGATGCAATGACATTCACTGACGAAAAAGGAAGAAGAAACAGAATATGGATACCTGCGGAAACGTGGATAGACAATGAAGAACAATTCATGGAATATTATGTAAATACTATCGTTAAAATATTTAACAATGAGCCGATTAATATTTACGTGAACCCGACGTACCTTCCTGAACCTATGGTCGGAAGATATAAGGAGTTCTGGACAGCCGATAGGATGAACAGGGTTATTGAAGCTGCTAAAAAGAATAACATAGCTATTGAAATAAATAACAGGTACAGTATCCCATCGGCAGATTTTATTATGAAAGCTAAAGCTGCAGGTATTAAATTTACTGTTGGTACTAATAATAAAGATGCTAACTTTTCAGCTGCGGATTATGCAAAAGAGATGATTAAGAAATGTAATCTTTCTGAGAAGGATTTCTGGTTACCGGTAACAAAGAACGGAGTCCCTCAGTAATTCAATAAGATGAATAACAGACTGTTAGGCTTGATAGTCCTGTTTGTTTTCATTTTTTTTAATAGAAGTGAAAGTCAGACTGTTGTCTCTATTAAAGGAGATCAGTTTTTGATTAACAACAAGCTGACTTATTCCGGCCGGTACTGGAACGGTAATAAAATTGAAGGATTGCTGCTTAACTCCAGGATGGTCCAGGGCATATTCGACGATCTGAACCCTGAAACCCTAAAGAACTGGGAATATCCCGACACAAAAAAATGGGACCCAGACAGGAATACAAATGAGTTTGTATCTAAAATGAAATCATGGCATGATAATGGTCTGCTCTCATTTACCATCAATCTCCAGGGTGGAAGCCCGCAGGGCTATTCAAATTCTCAACCATGGTATAACTCTGCCTTCAATGAAGACGGCTCTCTCAGACCAGAATATATGGCAAGGTTAGAGAAGATACTTGATAAAGCTGATGAACTTGGAATGGTCCCGATTGTCGGACTGTTTTATTTCGGGCAGGACCAAATACTGAAAGATGAAGCGGCGGTTAAGTCTGCAGTCACAAATGTGATAAACTGGCTCTTCGAAAAAGATTATCGTAATATTCTGATTGAGATCGATAACGAATGCAATGTTAATAAATATGATCATGAAATTCTTAAACCGCAGAGAGTTAATGAGTTGATTGAGACGGTAAAAAATATGACAAGGAATGGCCGGAGGTTTTATGTAAGTACAAGTTATGGCGGCGGGGCTGTTCCAAAACCAAATGTCGTCAGTTCAGCAGACTTCATTTTGATGCACGGGAACGGGGTTACGGTTCCTGATTCTATTGCAACTATGGTAAAGAAGACCAGAACGGTAAAGGGTTACACTCCAAAGCCAATTCTTTTTAATGAAGATGATCATTTCAAATTCGATAAAGAAGTAAATAATTTTACTGTAGCTGTTAAGAATTATGCTTCCTGGGGTTTCTTTGATTATCGTATGAAAGGTGAACCATATGAGTGTGGTTTTCAGAGCATACCGGTTGACTGGGGAATTAATTCCGAAAGAAAAAAAGGGTTCTTTAAGCTGCTGAAAGAAATCACAGGTTACTGATATTATAAGTTCATTCTTCGGAGAGAACAATAGTTTTGAATTTCCACTTCGGAAGAAGTACAAATTCAAAATTCCCCCTTTGAAGGGGGCAAGGGGGATGTTAAAAAACACTAATGAAAACGAATAACATAATACCTTATAACCCCAGATTAAAAATTCTTGCCAGAGAATTGCGTAAAAACAGCACACTTTCTGAAGTGCTTTTGTGGAATGAGATCAAGAAAAAAGCATTTGGATATGAATTTCACAGACAAGTACCCCTGAATGAATATATTGTTGATTTTTATTGTCATGAACTTTTACTTGCAATAGAGATTGATGGTTCCACACATGATTATAATTTCGATTACGATAATTTAAGGCAGACTAACTTGGAAAAATATGGTATTAAGGTGATCAGATTTTTGGATATTGATGTCAAAAAAAGTATGAATGAAGTTCTAAGAAGCATTGAAAACACCATTTCACAAATTGAGATTAGTCTGGGTCTGACATCCCCCTGACCCCCTTCGAAGGGGGATTTAATTCAAATTAAATATTTTTAAGTATTAAAATTCGAATATTATATATAAAGCTATGAAAATAAGACTTATAACGTTTGCACTTACCGCTGTACTCTGGCTTGGGACCATTTCTGTTTTTGCTCAGAAAGATACANNTTAAAAGGAGAGGAGACGGGAGTGCTGAAGACAATTGCTATTGACACCACTTGGAAAAAGATCCATTCAACAATTATTAAGGAATGCGATAATCTCCTTTCAAAAACTCCGGTAGAAAGAGTGTTAATAGGGAAAAGGTTGCTCGACAAATCACGTGAAGCTCTTCGAAGAATATTCTATCTTTCATATGCATGGAGGACAACCGGAGATACAAAGTACTTCAATCGTGCTGAAAAGGAGATGCTTGCAGTCTCTGCTTTTTCAGACTGGCATCCTGAACACTTTTTGGATGTCGCTGAAATGACCTTGGCAGTATCAATCGGGTATGACTGGCTTTTTAACTCCTTACCGGCAAGTTCAAAAGAAGCAATTAAAAAGGCAATTATTGAAAAAGGTCTTAAACCCTCCCTTGATTCCAAGTACAACAGCTGGCTTAAAGTTACGCATAACTGGAATCAGGTTTGTAATACCGGAATGACTTATGGTGCTCTTGCCGTATTTGAAGATCAACCTGAATTATCGGCACGAATAATCAACAGGGCCGCTGCATCAATCAAATTACCTATGGATGATTGTATGCCGGACGGAGCTTACCCGGAAGGATATGGTTACTGGGGCTATGGTACAAGCTTCAATGTGATGTTTATTAGCGCACTGGAAAAAGTTTTTGGTAAACAGTTTGATTTTTCCGATATGACAGGGTTTTTCAAGACAGCAGGTTTTCTTGAGAATATGACAGGACCTACAGGCAGCTGTTTTAATTTTTCCGATAGCGGCGAAAGGGGAGAAATTCATCCGGCAATGTTCTGGTTTGCAAACAGGTTGAATGACCCGTCACTACTCTGGTCGGAAAAAAAATATCTTATTGGGAATATCCGGGCGACTGACAGATTGTTACCTGCAATTATGATCTGGGGAGCAGGCATGAAAATTGACAGGGTAACAGCCCCTGCGAAAACAATGTGGGTCGGGATGGGTAAGAATCCGGTATCATTAATGAGGACTTCCTGGAGTGATCCTAATGCTATCTATGTTGCTTTGAAGGGAGGTTCCCCGAACGTTAATCATGCCCATATGGATGCAGGTTCATTCGTTATGGAAGCTAATGGTATCCGATGGGCCATGGATTTTGGTCCGCAGGATTACAATTCTNNCACAATACCCTGACTATAAACGGAAAACTGCAACAGGTAGCCGGATTTGCTCCCATTATAAGTTCTTCTGCTGATCCTTTAATGATGAATGCAATAACTGATCTGACAAGGATTTATGAAGATCAGGTTAAAACAGCTTCACGCGGAATAGCGATTGTTAATAAACAATATGTGATTATAGAGGATGAATTAGAGACTCTTGCAAAAGAAACCGTTATCAGGTGGACAATGGTCACTTCAGCTGATGTTAAAATTACCGGAAATAACAGTGCTGAACTGACGAAAGACGGGAAGAAACTGATCCTGAAAGTAACCTCTCCGGCGAAGATATCAATGAAAACCTGGACCACAGAACCACCTCACGATTATGATGCACAAAACCCAGGTACTACACTTGTTGGCTTTGAAACAACAGTTCAGGCAAACACGAAGGCTACTCTTAAGGTATTTCTTTTACCTGATGGAGTGACTCAAAATCCGTCGACCAATCCGGGGCCGCTGAACAATTGGCTTAAATAGTTAAAAACGAATCGATTAATTATAAAAAGATTTCTTTGTGTAACTTTGTGTCCCCGCTCGTACCGAACGGGTACGTTCGGGCGGGTTGGAGCCTTGNNGGTGGCACCATTAAAATATATGAATACATGAAATCATTCTTTTATCTTGTGTCGCTATCAGTTTTTATTTCATTTTGCAGTTGCACTACGAATGCTAAAATTGACCGGTTCAGCCTTGTAAGCAGACATAACCTGGAAATTTCCCAAATCGACAGCCTTAATTCTTTGACTGTTGGGAACGGAGCGTTTGCCTTCACAGTAGACATCACTGGTTTACAAACATTTCCGGAATACTATTCCAAAGGAATCCCGCTTGGGACAATGTCGGAATGGGGTTGGCATACCGCTGTTAATATAAAAAATTATCAACTATCTGAGGTTTATAAAACTTATGATGTCCATGGTCGCAAAGTAGATTATGTCCATCGCTACACAGATAAAATAGATAGCGTAAGGACAGGAGCCACAGACTGGCTGCGCGAGAATCCCCATCGTATACACCTGGGAATGGTTGGTTTGCAGATAAATAAAAAAGATGGTTCAGAGATTTCATTGAAGGATATTGAAAAACCTCTCCAGAAACTTGACTTATGGAAAGGTGAAATTACAAGCAGCTTTCTTGTCGAAGGAATTCCTGTTACTGTAAAGACCGTTTGTCATCCTGATAATGATCTTATATCTGTCAGAGTTGAATCGGAACTGATATCAGAAAAAAGGTTGAAAGTTAAAATCAATTTCCCTCTTGGAGTATCATCGCCCATTGGATACGATTTTAACTCTCCTGACAAACATGACACGAAGATTATTTCAGATAATCAGAATGAAGTTTTGTTTGAAAGAAAACAGGACAATGATATTTATTATGCCAGGATAATGAAGGGAGATGCAAATCTTGAGCAAACAAAAAAACATCTTTTTTATCTCGAACCTAAATCGGATAACCAGGTTTTTGAATTTTCATTTCAGTTTTCAAAACAATTGCCTGAAAATAAGAGTGTAACATTTTCAGAGACGGAAAGTGCCAGTAGCGAAAGTTTTAAGAATTTCTGGTTCACTGGGGGTGCAGTGGATTTTTCAGGATGCACCGATCCAAGAGCCTTTGAACTGGAAAGAAGGGTTGTCTTATCACAGTATCTTACCAGAATTCAATGCGGAGGATCATTGCCTCCTTCTGAAACAGGACTTACCTATAATAGCTGGTATGGAAAATTTCATCTTGAAATGCACTGGTGGCATGGAGTTCATTTTGCTCTCTGGCAGCATGAAGATATTTTAAAGAAGCAGATGGAGTACTATTTCAGGATTTATGATAATGCTCTTAAAACAGCTCAGCACCAGGGTTATGCAGGAGTAAGGTGGCCTAAAATGACAGATCCTCAGGGGAATGAAAGTCCAAGCAACGTGGGAACATACCTGATATGGCAACAACCTCATTTCATCTATTTCGCAGAACTTTTATATCAGAATGCGTCAGATAAGAAGGCTATTCTTGACAAATATGGAAAGCTGGTTTTAGCCACTGCCGATTTCATGGCGTCGTATGCCTGGTACGACAAATCAAAAAGAAGATATTTCCTTGGTCCGGTTTTGATACCCGCTCAGGAAAGCCTGAGACTGGAATCGACGATAAATCCTTCTTTCGAGCTATCTTATTGGTACTGGGGATTGGAAACAGTTCAGAAATGGAGAAAACGTCTAGGATTAAATGCTGATCTGAAATGGCAGGATGTTATAGAAAAGCTTTCTCCACTTCCAGTTCATGATGGATTATATCTTTGCTCGGAAGACACAAAAGATTCCTATCAGAATATACGATACTTAAGCGATCATCCGATAGTTTCAGGAACCCTCGGAATGCTGCCGGAAACTAACCTGGTGAACCACAGAATTCTAGGCCATTCCCTTGATACCATTATGAAGAAATGGAACTGGAAAACCTGCTGGGGATGGGATTTTCCAATGCTTGCCATGTCAGCTGCAGCTATTAACAGACCCGGTCAGGCTGTTGATTTTCTGATGATGGATGCTCCCAAGAACAGGTATCTGATTAATGGTCATAATTATCAGGATGCAAGATTGGCGATCTATCTGCCCGGGAATGGCGGATTGTTATCAGCGGTTGCAATGATGTGTACATCAAATCGTTTTCCTCATAACGGAAAATGGAAAGTCCGGTGGGAGAATCTCAATTCAATAAATTAGGAACTTCTATTTTATTGTCTCACTATAAACTCTGACATAATCGACAAACATTGTATCTGGGAAAACAGTTGTGGCATCAGGATTTTTTGGCCAATTACCTCCGATAGCAAGATTAAGCAATAAATAGAATGGCTCATGGAACTCCTGCGTGTCATTTTCACCGTTTTTAATACTGACACCCCAATATCTTTTCCCATCGAGTAACCATCTTATCGAATCCTGATTCCATTCGACAGCATATACATGCCATTTTGTTACATCAGCATAAGTACTTCCTCCTGACTGCACATGGCCACTATTATCCCAATGTGCAGTACCATAGGCTTTTAGTTCATTATTAATATGTTCCATTATGTCAATTTCACCGCATTTGGGCCATCCTGCTGAAGGTCTGTCTTCACCCATCATCCAGAATGCGGGCCACATTCCCTGGCCGGCAGGAAGCTTTATTCTAGCTTCAACTTTCCCGTATTTCAGGCTGTATTTGCCTAAGGTATTAATACTTGCTGAGCTGTAGTTAGCCCCGTTTAATGATTCTTTTCTGCCAATTATCATCAGGTTTCCATCTTTTACCACAGAGTTTTCAATCCGTCGGTTTGTGTAATACTGAAGCTCATTGTTTCTGATAAATCCTACCTCATTGCCCCATTTTGTATTATCAGGGAGACCAGAGTAATTGAATTCATCAGCCCATAAGATACTGTCTCTTTGAGCTTTACATTGAACAAAGCTCAATAAGACAAATAGAAACAGTATTAATTTTCTCATTTTAAGTATAGATTAATAAACTAGTTTCCTATCTCAGCAGCGCTGATGCGCACCAAAGCACAGGAGCCTGGCCATGCAAATCACCTATGTTTCTTTTTCTGTCAAAATAATATTGCCTGTCATTTTTCTTATTAGTTCCTTCGCATACCTCATGCATATCGGCATTATCATCGATGTAAGTGATTAAACCGAGCCAGGCTTTACGGGCAGCTGCTCCGTATGTATTTGAATCAAGCCATCCCTTTTTTACTCCGGTAATCATTGCAAATGCAAACATTCCTGTTCCTGATGTTTCAGCCCATGCAGTGGGTTCATCTATGAGTTGTTTCCAGGTACCCTTTTCATCCTGATATTTTAAAAGGGAGGCCATCATTTTTTTATAGCCTTCCATTATCCTTGCCCTGTTGGGATTAGTATTTGGAAGAGAGCTTAATAGCTCACTCATTCCTGCAGCCACCCAGCCGTTTCCACGACTCCAGTAAAAGGGTACATCGGGTGCATGATAAAAAAGACCGTTCGGACGTTGCAAAGAATCAAGATATAACACCATCTCCTTTGCAGCTCTTTCGATGTATTTGGGATCGCCTGTTGCCCTGTATGCCTGGGTCTGAACCAGGGTGATCATGTACATATCATCTATCCACAAACGTGTCTGAGGTGTCAGTCCAATATTATAGTACCTGATTGCAGAAGGATCAATCCTAGTCCCTTGTGGTTTATCCCACTGTTTATCAGCGATCTTTTTTGCCATCGTCAGATACTTTTTATCTTTGGTTAAAATGAATAGCTCAAAAGGGACTCCTCCAAATACTGAGTTGTCAACATGATTAGGCACAGGAACAATCATTGAATCAGCACCAAACAGAGGCTGGAAACGCTCCTCTAATTTAGCAGCAAGCTGTTTGTCGTTTGTCAGTTGTGCAAAGGTCAGTGCCCCATACCATGTACATACTTCAGGATAAGTGATCTTTCTGGGTGCATCAGGCAATGGCCGGACTACAAAGTGATCAGCAACCCGTTTCCCTACTTCCTGAGGAGAACATCCTTTTGGCCAGGTCTTCAGATCAGAAATCTCTTTTGTCTTTTGCGCGGAAAGCTGAAGTAATCCGGCAAATAACAATGCAATAAGAAGAATAAAATGATTGAATTTCAGTCTCATAACTACTAGTATTTTAGATTATTAATTGAATAACATGTTACCTTTAACAAATGTACATGATTTGCAGCAAATACAAGTTAAAAAAAGTTAAAGAGGATTAACCCCTTAAAAAAGCCCGTTATTTGTATCTTCATGTTTTTGATTTAAACTATTTTTACTTCAAATAGAACCTCTGATAATCAGAATATGACAACCCTCAGAAAATTATATATTTATATGTGAAACCTAATTAAATTTATAACTATGAAAAAACTCTTTACATTTTTTCTAATGATCCTTTTTGGTTCAGTTTACGGGCAAAATGTCAAGCTTGTCCAGAACGACGCCCAGCATAAGGTAGATGTAATAATCGGTGGTAAGCTTTTTACCTCGTACCAGTACCCGGTTGATAAAGAAAAACCATTCTTATTCCCGGTTTATGCACCCAACGGTGCCGTTATAACAAGGGGGTATCCCATAGAACCCCGTAAGGGAGAACGTATTGATCATCCACATCATATAGGAATGTGGTTTAATCATAGTGATGTAAATAAACTGGATTTTTGGAACAATTCATCAGCAATATCTGCTGCCAGAAAGGATTCCTATGGTCATATTAAGGTTCAAAAAATTGTTAAAGCTGAAAGCGGAAAAACCGGAGTCCTTGAGGTAATATCAAACTGGGATGACAATAAAGGAAATACACTGCTGGTAGAAGACGCAAAGTGGGTGTTTTCAGGAGATAAAGATTCACGAACAATTGATCATATCTCGACGCTGACAGCCCTTATTGACACAGTTAAATTTAATGACAACAAAGATGGCCTGTTTGCAATAAGAGTTGACCGTGCATTTGAAATGCCTACAAACGAGTCAGTTATTTATACCGATGCCAATGGTAACCCGACAACCGTTAAGGCTGTTGACAATACCGGTGTTACAGGTATGTATAAATCAAGTGCCGGTCTGAAAGGTGATGCAGTATGGGGGACAAAGACACCATGGGTTATTTTAACCGGGGTAAAGGATAATGTTACTATCTCTTTTGGTTTATTTGACAATCCTAAAAACATAAACTATCCTGCATACTCACATGCAAGAAACTATGGCCTGTTTTCAATTAATAACATAGGTAGAAAGATGTTTGATCCGAAGCAGGAAAAGTTCACCCTTATCCTTA
>PMEC01000186.1 GCA_003155705.1 Bacteroidales bacterium | reverse complement strand
TAATCATTAGGTTGACGGCTATGGGCAGGGGGGATGAGTACATGGAGAGTAGGAGAATATCCAAAGTTTTTATTATTCATTTCTGATAGTCATTTAAATAAATAACATCCGTAACAATAATTTCTTTTATTACACACCCCAGGTATGCAGAAAGAATCAGATTGTATGTTTGGCCTCAGGCCGATAATTGAGGCGATAAAAGCCGGGAAGCAGATTGACCGTCTTCTTATCAGACAGGGTCTCCAGGGATCTTTATATCAGGAACTTATGACTGAAGTGAAATCTCATGGCATCAGCTTCCAGATTGTTCCCGTTGAAAGAATTGAACTGGTGACAAGGAAGAATCATCAAGGGGTGTTGGCCTGGCTTGCACTTATTGAATTTCAGCATATTGATAATATTCTGCCGGAAATCTTTGAAAAAGGAGAAGATCCTCTGATTGTTGCTCTTGACGGAGTCTCCGATGTCAGAAATTTCGGAGCTATTGTCCGTTCAGCTGATTGTCTTGGTGCTCATGCGATAGTAATACCCGAGAAAGGATCAGCAAGAATTACAGCTGATGCAATAAAGACGTCCGCCGGTGCGTTACACACATTCCCGGTCTGCAGGGAAAAGAGTATTGTAAGAACTGTTGAGTATTTAAAGGGTTCAGGGCTCCGCGTGATATGTGCGGCTGAGGAAAGAGGTGAGTTTGCATATAAATCTGATCTGACTGGTCCTTCAGTACTCATAATGGGCTCAGAAGACAAGGGCATCAGCCGTGAACTGAATGAACTTGGCGATGTACATATAAAAATACCAATGTCTGGTAAAATTGGCTCACTAAATGTCTCGGTAGCATCCGGAATACTATTGTACGAGATTGCAAGACAGCGGAACAGGTAGAATCAAATCATTGGAATAAAAACCTGTCAGAATTAAAAAATCCTTAAAAAAGCAGGTATCAGATTTCGCATTGCGGATTTACGATCGGATAGTCACAATATTCTTTGATAAGGTAACCGTTAGTCAGATTGTTTTGCACCAGACAATTCAAGAAGGTCGTGTCCGGCTGGCTGCTGAAATACTTTTAGGTCGAATTCATGCATGACAGCAAGGAGATATTCAAAAACCTCATTCTGAAAATTCTCATAACCGACAAATTCATTATCCTTGCTGAACATATAGATCTCTAATGGCAGTCCGTTTTCTGTTGGGGTTCTGTGTCTTAAGATTATTATCTTATCTTTTGCTGCTTTAGGATGATTCTTTATCCACATTTCAGCATAATACCTGAACAGACCAAGATTGGTAAGTTTGTCGTACTTAAAAAATGGAGCGGCGGATTCTGTAGTATCCTGTTTCCCTTTCGCATTGATATTTTCACTTGTTTCGATAAATCCTTTCAATTCCGGGACCTTATAAAGCCTGTCTCTGAGAGTCTTGTCAATAAACTTTATACTTTTCATATCAACGAAAATAGGCCTTTTTATCATTCGTGTCCCTGCTTCTTCCATACCTTTCCAGTTCTGAAACGAATCCTGAACGAGTGCATATGTGGGGACAGTGATTATAGTCTTGTCAAAATTCTGAACTTTTACGGTGTTGAGTGTAATATCTGTTACTATACCATCAACATCACGTTTAGGTATGGTGATCCAGTCACCTACCTTCAGCATCTTATTGGAAGAGAGTTGAATACTTGCCACAACACCAACGAGAGTGTCTTTAAATACAAGTATAAGGACAGATGCCATTACCCCAAGACCTCCCAATAAGATATTTACCTGAGTATGAAATACGACAGAGATTATAATTAGAACAGTGACAAGCACAACAAATACTTTTACAAGCTGAACATAACCCTTTATGCTACGATGTTTTGCTATGGGCAGTAACATATAGATCTGATGCCATGATTCAATAAAAGAAATCAAAACGATCATACCTATGCCCAGCATATATATATAAGAAAGGTTATGAATAAGGGAGAGCCAGAAAATGAAGCGTTTCAGTGCCCAACCCGACATAAGCCAGATTATGATTGCAGGAACAAAATGTGATAACCGGGTAAATACTTTCTGCTCAAGAAAAATATCATCCCANNTGTGTTTTTGATTTTCTGACAATCCGGGTAACTACCTTGAGAATAATAGTCTTGGCAATTAAATTGGCAAGCCAGCTCAGGAGAGCAATGGAAAACACAATAACTGTTACGCTCAGGAATGATGCCAAACCATTATTTAATCCTGCATCAATGAAAAGATCTTTTAACCACAAGGNNTTTAATTGTTTGCCACAAAATTATACAATTTATTTTTATAGGGATTTTTAATTGGAGTGAATAAAAAAAGGGTAGTATCTCAAGAGCATTTTTAATCCTTTCATCCCTTTCGTTTGCCCCTTCCAGCCTCCCCTAAAGGGGAGGTGTAAGATGTTAATATTCAATAATATATTAAGGATAAAATCCCCCTTTAGGGGGATTTAGGGGGCATAAAAAAGAGGCTGTTCTCACCTTTTGAGACACCTTTTATAAAGAATTGTTCTTCTGCTTCAATTATTTACTTTTCCTGTCAATCATATAGAATAATACAAGGTTTAGTCCTCCGAAGAAGAAGATCATTGCGGGATACATTGCACCTTCAACCAGAATTCCTGAATTAGCAAGATTGGCTCTTCCGGGATGGATGATCTATCTCTCAACCGGCATATTTATGCTTTGGTTATTTGACCTTGCGCTTGATACCCTTTTTCAGAGGGAGAGAAAGTAGGTCAGTTGTCTTGCAGTCTTTAATGGCTTGATTTTACAGACTTTACAGACTTTACAGACTTTCGACTTTAGTAATTAGCCCACGGATTTTAAGTGTCCTGTTCATGGAATGAAGCATCTCCTTCGATCCGGTTTTAATATCGCATCTTCCTTTCAGATGAGTAAGCATGGCACATTGTTCAGCCTGAAAATCATCATGGCCACACACTTCAACCAGCGATT
>PMEC01000011.1 GCA_003155705.1 Bacteroidales bacterium | reverse complement strand
GAGACGACATGGTTGGAGTTGTTACTGTAAAAGGATTGTAGAATGAGCATATGTCCAATAACCTATACACCTTGCGGTGAAAGCCGTTACAGCGAAGCGGGTCTTAAACTCTTAAGCACTGGTCTGAGGACACTAAAAGACCTTGAATATACGGCAGAAGAACAAAGGAAAGAGGCTTTCAACCGTGCAGCAAAAATGTCAATTCAGGGAGTCCAGCCTAAGTTAAGTGCTTTACTGAGTATCAAGGATGAAAAATTCATTCTTGTAGATAAGGGGGGCAAATATATACTTAAACCTCAACATCAAATTTATATTCAGTTGCCAGAGAATGAAGACCTTACAATGAAATTGGCATCCGAGATCGGGTTGGAAATACCTATTCATGGTTTATTGTGGTCAAAGGATAACACATTAACTTATTTCATCAAACGATTTGACAGGAAGGGGCAGAATGATAAAGTTCCTGTTGAAGATTTTGCTCAATTAGCTGGTTTAAGCAGAGATACGAAGTATGATTATAGTATGGAAAAGATCGTTAAGTTGATTGATGATTATTGCACATTCCCTGCGATTGAGAAAATAAAATTGTTTAAACTGGTCATATTTAATTATTTAATCGGCAATGAAGATTCACATCTTAAAAACTTTTCCATTATTAATGATGATAATCAAATAAGGTTATCTCCTTGTTATGATTTGGTTAATTCCACAATTATTTTAAAAGAACAAGATGAAGAAATTGCTTTGCCTTTGAAAGGTAAGAAGAAACATCTAACTCGAAATATTTTGGTTAATTACTTTGGAATAGAAAAATGCGAACTAACTGAAAAAAGCGTTGAAAAAGTTCTGGAGACAATCACTTTGGCAATTCCTAAATGGAAGACTTTGATCGATATAAGTTTTTTATCAAAAGAGATGCAAGGCAAATACCTCGATTTATTGGATGAACGCCTAACTACCCTGAAAATAATAAGTTAACCACTGTTTTTAATGTTTTTTAATTTGGTTCTTATTGTTTTTAGCCAATCTCTTACATGCCATTGCTGGTGTCGTATTCTCCTATATTTCTTTGAGAAGCGGATAGCAACAAAAAGCATTANNCAAAGATAGCAACAATACATGTCCATTCTTATCATTTAACAGGTATCAATATTAAATATCTAAGTCCAAAAGAATAAAACGGAAATTCTTACCTGAATCTCACTTAAAGTTATCGGGAACGATCTTCTGATCGCCGGAACCGATCTTTGAATTGCCGGGAGCAATCTTCAGGTAGCCGGGAACGATCTTTTTGTTCCGGAATTGAATCTTCACAGATCGCTAAAGCATCTTATCTTTACGCGAAATGATATTCGGATAATAAAATGGAATCTGTTTAGTACGCAATAGCCTCTGTTACCTTCGCGAAGCTATCATTGCCCTCCGGAATCAATTCTGACTGGTCCGGAATTGATTCTATCCGGTATGCAAACGCATCTTTACTCTATGCAAAGAGATCTTCCGGTGGCTAAACTGAATCTGTCCGGAAAGAAATTGATTCTCTCAGTACCTCAAAGGCATCTTTTCCCTCCGCGAAGTGGTCTTTGGGATCCGGAATTAAAACTGCCTGGCATGGAATTAAATCTGTCCGGTTTTCAATAGCGTCTCCGGTCTTCGCAATGGCATCTTCATGACACACAATGAAGTCTTTAGTCTATTCAATTACAGTTCCATGTCCCATAACGACATCTTAGGTTCATGTAATGTCATCTTTGATTTAAGCAATAACGAATCCGGCTTTCTCAATGGCATCTTTGGTCAATAAGAAGCAATATAAAGACGGTTAAACAACCCGATAATTCCTTGTCATTTAATAGATTTTCATTAAATTCCCTTAAAATTTACTGCATGACGAAGAAACAGGAACGTAAGCTTAAAATGTACCTGGCAGTCAGTGAATATCTGACACTGAATGAAGGTTTACTGAAGAGCGTACACCATTTTGTGGATAGTTTTTCGGAGTTCAGGAATATCCTGAATCAGATAAGTCTTACCAGCACCAACCAGAGAACATCCCGAAAAGGTATTGCGACAGACAAAAAAAAGCGGAGACAAAACCTGGTATCAATTGCTCTGAATACTTCCAATATTCTTGCTGTATATGCAAAGTTTAATAACGACATGCGCCTGTTCTACCAGGTACATATAAGCAAGTCCGACCTTGAAGATATGAGAGACGTGGACCTGAAAACCAGGGCAGAGATCATTTATAAAGAGAGTGAGACTTATTTGCAATACCTGTTGGTTTACAGCTTTACACAGGAAACTCTGCGGACTTTCAGAGAGGCGATCAGTGTATTTGATGAATGGTATTCGAAACCAAGACTGGGAATAATCGAACGGCATCAGTTGACCCTGAGGCTGGGTGAACTGATGAGCAAGGCTTATTCAATCCTTCTCGATATAGATATCGAAATGGGAATTATCATGTATGATGAGCCTGATTTTTACAGTGGTTATAAAACAGCCAGGAAACTGGTTCATACCCGAACCTCAAAACTGGCTCTAAGGGGTATGGTGAAAGAGTCCGGAAGCGGCAAACCAGTCAAAGGAGCGATCATAACTTTCATTCCGGATGGAACTCCGGGGGACATAGAGGTAGGACATCATGTACTGGTAAAAAAGAGTGCAGTCAAAGGAGGGTTTAGAGTTTATAACATGAAATCAGGTACTTATAAGGTGGAAGTTAAGAAACCGGGATATAAAGATAAAGAGGTAAGGGTAATAATTGTGGATGGGGAGAGATGTGAACTTGCCGTGGAACTTGAAAAAGGGTGATTTAGGATTTTCAGGATTTCATCCTCATGTTCCGGGGGCGATTCCACTTTTG
>PMEC01000038.1:392-5838 GCA_003155705.1 Bacteroidales bacterium | reverse complement strand
AAGCAAGCCGAAGAATATTATAATTAACCGTTTAGCTTTCATAATATATTAAAAGTCAAAATTAAAAGTTACAGATGGTATAGCTCTGCCAAAAACTGTCAACTTATAACCTTTGACAGAATTTCCCACTTTCTCAAAATAAACAGAGTATACATTCTCGTTAGCAAAAAGATTATAAATTGAAAATATCCAGTTGGGATTAGCAATTTTATGTGATTTGAGGTTCCCGCTTACTTTGCACGAAATATCAAATCTGGAATAATCAGGAATCCTGTACTTGTTCCGGTCAGAGTAATTTATCATTAGTACATCGTTAATTCGATAGGTAGAAACAGGGTAGGTTATTGGCCGACCGGTACTATATGTATAGTCCGCGGATAAACTGAATCGACGAGAATAGAGCCAGTTAAAAGTTACAATCAGGTCATTTGGTTTATCAAAATTAGCCGGATACCAGTTTCCTGAGTTTATGATCTCATCCCTGAAATTACTAACGCTTTTAAGAAAAGTCCTTGAATAAGTATAACCTATGCTATAACGAAATTTACCATCAGTCTTTTTAAGGGATAATTCCAGCCCATAGGCTTTGCCCTTCACATTTATAGTACTCTGCTCAATGTTTTCATTCATTACCAGATTTGTACCTCCCTTAAAATCAATCATATTCCTTATCTGCTTATAATATACCTCGGCAGAAGTTTCAAAGCTGTTTTTGAACATCATTTTGTAAAAACCGACTGCAAACTGATCCCCTATCTGGGGCTTTAGGTAGTAATCGCATAATTTCCAGGTGTCTGTAGGTGCAATAGAGGTTGAATTTGACAGCAGATGAATGTATTGCCTCGTCCTGTTGTAATTTATTTTAAATGAATTCTTGTTAGTGATCCTGAAATTTAAAGATACTCTGAATTCAGGACCGGCATATTTGCTTGAAATTGCACCTGCCCCGTAATTTATTGTATCGGTGATAGTAGGTCGGCTTTTGGAATACTCAGGGTTATAAAGATAAACTGTCGTTGGACCCAGCGAGAAAAAAGACGACATTCTGATTCCTACATTCACCGACATAAAACTTGTCAGGCTGAATTTATCGTCGACATAAAAGGCTCCTTCGTATGCTCTTTCCTTTTCAATTGTGTTCGGAATTACGAGAGATGAATCACTTCCGGGAAGATAGCTCCCAGGCACAATGGCATATCTGTTCAGGTCAAGTCCAAAATTAATTTCATTTCTCCCGTAGAACCAGTTAAAATCTGCTTTGAATCCGGTACTGTTCACTTTATGAGACAACTCAAATGCTTCGGCTGGAATAGCCAAACTTGAGATTTTATATTTATAAGTGCTATTATTGATTGAAAGGATTGAGAGAAACCTGGTGGTGAAAAAATGGCGCCATTTCAACGCAAGAATACTGTTGTCATAATTATAAACCGAGTCAGAATTGAACCGGAAAGAGTCGTGACTTAAATAAGATGATAGATCTATTTTATTGTTTTTATTCAGGTTATATGTAATACTTCCGTTCAGATCATAAAAGGATGCNNATATACGATAAAGTATCTTTTATTATGGGGCCCTCTACCATGACATGAGTTGTTATCGGGCTTATACCGGCATTCCCGTTGAATTCTTTGCTGTTGCCTTCTTTTGATTCAATATCAAGGACTGAGGATATCCTGCCTCCATACCGGCTCGGGATCCCTCCTTTATATAATGTAACATCTTTTATAATATCTGAATTAACAGCTGAAAAGAATCCGAAAAAATGAGAGGAATTATATATCGGAGCACCATATAAAAGAATCAGGTTCTGGTCAGCAGAACCGCCTCTGACATTGAAACCTGCTGAACCCTCTCCAACTGATTGTACTCCGGGGATTAAAATGATGCTCTTCATCAGATCTGTTTCTCCCATTGTTGTCGGTAATAACTTGAAAGATGCTATATTGATCTTTTCCACGCCTACTTCAAATCGCTGAAGTGTCAGGTTTTTCTGAGTCGTCACAATCGTCTCTTTCAGGGGAATAAGAACACTGTTCATNNCCAACAAATGAAAATTGTATCAGATGCATACCCCTGGGCAGGGTCAAAGTATAAAATCCATATGCATTGGTTATTGTTCCGACTGAGAGTTTCTGAACGAAAACAGTTACCCCTGCTGCTGGCTCCTTAGTGTCCCTGTTTGTTATGTATCCGGAAATAATAGCATTGCCCGGCTTGTTTTTATCGGCAGGATTTCCTATTTCCATAAATGTGTTCTCCGCTATCTGTTTTTCGTTACCGGTCTCGGCATATTCAGTCGGAGGAATAAAGTGATTCTCATTTTCTACAGGCGCATTTATTATTTTAACCGTAAAGTTCTTTGTAATTACTACATTTCCTGAGTCATCAATATAATAATAGAGCAGAGTTCCCTTAAAGAGATTATCCAGGAGACAAGATAATGTCTTACAACCTGCATAATCTGATAACTTCAATCCAGTCACCCAATCATCTTTGAAATAGAATTTTACAGGAAGCAGGTTTTCAGTTTTTGTAACAAATTCCTTAAATGAAAGATTCTTATAGTCCCATGAGATCATATATTTTTCCTGAGCCTTCAGATTGCAGGCTAAAAGCAATATTAAAATCAGGAAATAGATTTTCAGTCTCATGAAAAACAGATCTATTGGCTTAAACTATCATAATATCTTATTACCGGAACAAAACTTTCAGGTATTTTTTTTGAAACTTTCAACTTATTGTTTTTTATAAAATTCCTGATTTTGATTTTGTCTTCACTCAAAATCTTGAATAAATCATTTGTTCGGGTTATCGGATAAATGATGCTGTCTTTCACGAAATAAATCCGGTTGTTCTTATAAAACTCACCATCATGAGTATCAGTTAATGAAAGGGATATTTCTTTTTTGTACTTGATATAAAGGGCTGATTTTCTTTTATATAGAACATTGTAATACCCCTGGAAACCTTTCAGCGTCTCATCCTGAATCTTTGTGAAATTATAAACTTTATTTTCAAAATTGATAGTAAAGCTGTCAACCATCTCCTTATTCAACTGGACAATATCCGCCATATTCAGCGGAGTCATTATTTCATCCGAATAAATATCATATCTTATCATTATATTTTTAAATGTCTGACCATTAATGGATAATGTTCCGGGTAAAAAGAAGTCCGAAAAAAGGAATTGATCGTCATTTATCCTGTGATATTTGTTGGTCCACATAATGCCATTAAAAAGAATCTGCCTTTCTTTTATGGTATCCTGTTGGGTTATATTTGAAGGGGCAGATTCAAGCTTGTCAGAGGTTATGCCACTTAAATCGGTTCTGACAGAAACGTTCAATAAAAATAAAAAAAGAATTATTGAATAACTTTTTCTTTGTTCCATTAAGAAGCTTATTACAAGAGTAATGCTAAACCAGCTTTAGTTTACATAAAAATTCGTTCGTAATATATCTTTCAAAGGATTAAATTATAAAGCATAAATATATATTATATTCTTATAATATTTTAGATGCAAAGAAATTTTAAAGAGGATTGTCAGTGATGAATCTTAGATTCGAATCTATCTGATTCAGTGTGGAATAATGGTTATATTCTTACTTTAGACATTAGACTTGAACCTTATTTTATCAAACCGCAGCAATATTGAACAAGTTTTTTCACATCCTGAGGATTTTCAAATTTCAGACTATTCTTCTTAATGTATGATTTGATCTCATTCTCCTTTCCCGGNNATATTATTTGAAGAAGAGACCTGAGACGTGCCGCCATAAGCTGCAGGCTTTCCCGGTTCAACAATACTGCCTTTGTGCTCAATAAAAAGAGAGACAGGACTTTCTAATAACACTTCATAAAAAGCTTTACTCACAGGAATAAATTTCCTGTTTTCAAAAAAGACAGTATCGACCCTCTCCGGGTTAAGCATGTCAAAAACCTGTTCTTTCTGAAGAAAAACCATTTTCCCTGAAACGATATTGTAGTTCAGCATCAGTGTCAGTTCTTTCCCGACTTTCATTTTTATTGTACTGGCTGAGAAATCAGCAAAAAGATATTGCGGCAGATTCTTAAATTGCTCAGATTGTGCATGAAGATCAAAAATAATACTGAACAATATTATACCAGGAATCATTCCGGTCCTTGTGATCTCTGAATTAATATACTTTAGCTGTTTCACTTTTAATGAAATTGTTTAAATCTTTAATTATTAAAATTAAACACTTTTATTGATTTGCGACATCCTTTTGTACAAACTAACGAAAATCAAGAATAGAATAATCTTATTATAGATCTGTATGTAACGATTATATTAATCATCCTTTAATTTCTTTCGTACTGTTCAATTTCGGATTTACTGCTTACTTCACTATAGGAGTAAGTACAATATTCCTGTAAGATACTTTCCCGTGGTCACCCTGAAGATAAATGGGCCCTTTGGCAAAAACATCAGATTTTATAGCTCCTCCGGTTGGCCCGTAAACAGGCTGATTGTCAATTATTTTTATTCCGTTCAGGATAACAGTTATATGACGGTCACAAAGAGTAATATCCAACGTCTGCCACGTCCCTGCAGGTTTTTCAGCGCTTACAGACGGTTTAATGCGACTATAAAGTGCACCCATATTATGAGAATCGAGCTCTTTCTTGTAGGAGTCTAAAACCTGTATTTCATACATACCACGTAGGTAAACGCCACTGTTACTTTCTTCAGGAACATTAACATCGAGCTTAATATTAAAATCTTCAAACTCCTGTTCTGTCCTTAAATTACCATAGCTTATATGAGGTTGCCCCTCTTTCTGGACAGGATCATTGACAAGTACACCGTTGACAACAGAGAAACCGTTCTTCTCTTTTTCCTCTATCAGCTTCCATCCGGTCAGATCTTTGCCGTTGAAAAGGTTTATTGGTTTCACGAATTTCAAGGCTTTCATATCCGGCGCCTCCGGAACCGGTGGAAGTTTTGTCCCGGTAAAAGATGTCGAGTCCACTCCTGTCCCGTTTCGTTTAGGATTCAATAAAAATCCTTCAATTTTATCCCCGTTCCTGGTTACCTCAAGCCAGCTGGTAATAATATGAGTGCGTACGGGGTTGTTCTTTTCATCCCTTTTTCGAACCACTCCATTTGTTCGGGCAACGACCAGATATTTATCATTAGCCAGGTAAACATTTGCCACAGGTTCTACACTCCCTGCCACCCAGAGCAGATCAGCATCTAAATAACCAGCCTCCTGGCGTACTTCGAGCCAGCCAACTGAACCGCCTTTTATATCGAGTGTCCATTGTCCCAGAAACTCATTGATCCCAATCTTTTGAACCGGGACATTTTTCACTTCGGTCTTGCAAGATGCGAAGGCAAGTGAAAGCAGTACAATTGATAAAAATGATAAAGATTTCATAATAGTAATTGATATTAGGTCAAAATGAATTTAATAGTTTG
>PMEC01000038.1:0-365 GCA_003155705.1 Bacteroidales bacterium | reverse complement strand
CCGTTCATGAATGAGATATTACCCGACGGGAATGCCGGCTCAACGGAAGGAGCTCCATTTTTAGGATTCTGAGGCGTAAAGAGGTGAAGGATCAGATCATATGATGAAGCTACTATCGTTATTGGAAGCCCGGCTGTATGAAGCTGTACCGAGTAAAAATTTGAATAGTATCCTTTAAATTCGGGATAGATCCACGATTCGCCTGTTACTGTATTATTATAAGGTTTATCCCATATTCCGAACTGCGGCCCTTTCATACGGTTCTTCCAGACCCTGTAAGGCCCGTTAGCAAAAAGAGCCGCTCCTTTAACCTGATCCTCCGGGTAGGAGAAGGTAATCCCGAACATATCCGACTGACCTGATGG
>PMEC01000052.1 GCA_003155705.1 Bacteroidales bacterium | reverse complement strand
AAATCATTATTACCTCCATCCCATAGAATAACATCACAACCTGATGGATCTTTTTCAGCAGCCCTAAGGATTGCTTCATAATCGACACCTGCATAGATAACATTGCCCCTTACAACATGCGGTTCATACTCTTCCATCTCCTCAACTGTACATTTATGTTTTTCAAAATCCTTTACATCTGCAAAACGCTGGACTTTTTGTTCATTCAGATCTCCATAAGGCATTGGGTGCCTGATTGCTACCACTTTCAATCCTTTCTCCAAAAGAATTTCTATTACCCGCCTGGAAGTCTGGCTCTTACCGCATCCTGTTCGAATTGCGCCGACAGCAATGACGGGTTTTGTGCTTTTTATCATTGTATCTGCTGGTCCGAGAAGAACAAAATTTGCGCCAGCAGCATTTACAATTGCACTGACCGACATAACTTTCTGATAGGGTACATCACTNNTTCTCAACAAAAATCGGTATTCCTTCGGGATATAATTTTCCGGCAAGCTCTTTCGGATATTTTCTTCCGGCAATATCCGGTATCTGAGCTGCTGTAAAAGCCACAACATTATATTGCTCATTGTTCCTGAAGTAAGTATTGAAATTATGAAAATCCCTGCCGGCTGCACCGATTATAATGACATTTTTCCTGGTCATATTGCCTCCATGTTTAAAGAATATGGTTTATAATTATTAAAGAAGTTTTTCGTTATTTAGAAGGTGTAAATTTATAACTTGAATACTGAAAAAACGACTCTTTTCACCTATTTTTTATCAGTTTAAAAAATGACTTTATATTACTGTATTACTGATAATTATCTATATTTGTCCTGTTTCTTGAAAACATGTTAAAGAAAATGTTTTACAGTTATTAAGGTATATGGCAAATTCTTTGTACTATTGAAATGAATTATGAATGTATTAGCCCATATATATCTTTCCGGTGATTCAGATAAAATTATCATTGGTAATTACATTGGTGACTTTGTAAAAGGCCGTGATTATCTGAAATATCCTGAAATGATCAGAAAGGGGATAATACTTCACAGGCATATCGACGGGTTCACTGATCGTCATCCAGTGGTTCATCGGAGTAAAATATTCTTTACCAGGAAATATCATAAATATTCCGGTGTCATAACTGATATAGTTTATGATCATTTTCTCACAAAAGAATGGGATTTTTTCTCGAGAAGGCCGCTGGAAAGTGTTACATATAATTTTTACAGAGCACTTGTAAATAATTATGAGATAATGCCTGAAAACGTGAGAGAGATGATGCCTTTTTTCATAATCAATAACTGGATTGAGTCCTATCAAACTATGAATGGGATACGTCATGTGTTAAGGACTTTAAGTAAACGTTCAACCCTCCCTAATGAAACAAGATTTGCAATGCGGGCCCTGAAGAAAAATTACTACTCGCTTCAGGATGATTTTATGGAGTTCTTCCCTCAGTTGATTGAGTATGTTGAGAAAGATTTTGGAATTGAGATATCTCACAGGATAACAATCCCATTCTGATCATACAAGATATTCCGTTCTGCTTGCATCAAGCCTCAGAAAAATAAACAACAAAATTGTAAAACCCCAGAGGGAACTGCCTCCATAGCTGAAAAAGGGTAATGGGATACCTATTACCGGTACAATACCTACCGACATTCCTATATTTATAAAAAAATGCATAAGGAAGACCGAAATTACTCCATACCCATAAATCCTTGAGAATGATGATCGCTGTCGCTCTGCCAGAAAGACAAGCCTCAGGAGCAGGCTGAGATAAAGTACGATTACAACCACCGATCCAATAAATCCCCACTCTTCACCAACCGTACAGAAAATAAAATCNNGAACTTTGTTTGGGAACAAATTTGAACTTTGTCTGGGTCCCCTGTAAAAAACCTTTGCCTGTGAAACCTCCGGAACCAATCGAAATTATGGATTGATTGACATTATATCCTGTGCGAAAAGGATCTGATTTGAGACCAAGGAGAATGCTGATCCTGTCCTTTTGGTGAGGTTCAAGAATGTTATTGAAAGTATATTCCACAGTATTTATATATGTTATGCTTCCCATTAGAAACAGGTATATAATTAATATGGAATATGCCTTTTGCCGGTAAATGTACCAGGNNATCACATATAATGTAGTTGTAATTATTATAAAGATAGTCAGACCGGTAAGACACAATTTCCACTTCCTTGTTGCAAACCATGCAAACAAAATGGCAACAACAATCATTATTAATGTGACATATAGATTATTGAATAATAGCGCAATAAAAAAAAGGAAGACCGCCAGTAGCCCGGATATAAATATATAGGGGCTTAAACCTTCCCGAAAGAGTACCATAAAAAAGCCGAGGTAGATCATGACTGAACCCATATCAGGTTGAACAGCCACGAGTAATGAAGGTATAAGAATTATGCAAGAAACCTGCAAAAGATTTTTGAATTTTGTAAGTTCCTGCCCTCTTGAATTCAGATATCGTGCAATTGCAATTGCAGTTCCGATTTTTGCAAATTCTGATGGCTGAAGATTTAATGAACCAAATTCGAACCATGATCTGGCACCATTGATCTCTCTCCCCAGAATCAAAACCAGGATGAGAAGAATAATTGATCCGCCATAAATGAAATAACCAAAAAAGAAATAAAACCTGTTATCTATTATTACTACAAAAACCGCAATAATGATCGCAGCAAGAATCCAGACAAATTGCTTTCCATAACGCTGTGACAAATCCATTATTCCTTTGTGCTCTTCATTGTAAACAGCAGCGTAAATATTCAGCCAGCCAAGAACAACCATTACAAGAAACAGTAAAACAGTGAGTTTGTCTATTCGTAGTAATATGTTTTCTGTTCGTTTCACTTTTTAGGAAGTATAAGGTTCAGAATATAATCTTCAAGCCCTTTGTTTGATATTTGTCCTTTTAAATATTTTTCTATTATCAGGCTTGCAACAGGGGCGGCATAAGTTGCTCCGAATCCTGCATTCTCAACATAAACAGCAATAGCTATTTTGGGGTTATATTTTGGGGCGAAAGCAATAAAAACCGAATGATCTTTTCCATGAGGATTCTGGGCAGTTCCGGTTTTACCGCACATCACAATGTCTTTAAGGGCTGAAAATGCAGCGGTTCCTCCTTCATTCACAGCCATCTCCATACCATTAACTATATACTCAAAGTTTACCGAATCGATATCAATTTTATGCTTTTCTGTAAATCTATCGTTAATGACCGATGATTCACCCACAGATTTGACAATATGAGGAGTAATATAATAACCTCTGTTTGCGATTGCGGCAGTCATATTTGCCATCTGAAGAGGAGTCATTCCCAATTCACCCTGCCCAATCGCCAAAGAAAGAATGTTTAATGCTTTCCAATTAGTATTATTGTGTAATCTGTCGTAATATGTCCGTTCAGGGACAGATCCCGGAAGTTCGTTTACAAAATCTGTACCCAGGGTATTTCCAAATCCAAACTCCGTAACGTAACTTCGCCATTTTATATATGCTAAAGGCACAGAAGGATATACGGGATTTTCAAGTACTCTCCTGAAAACCTGGCAGAAGTAAGCATTACATGAATTTTTTATTGCCCCTTCCAGGTTTAGAGGTGATTCATGAGTGTGGCAGGCAACAGTCAGATATCCATTGTGACATGCAAACAAAGTGGAAGGAGAAATTACATTTTCCTGCAATCCAATCAATCCGACAATTGGTTTAAATGTCGACCCGGGTGGATAAGAAGCCATCAGAGCCCTGTTAAAAAGGGGTTCAAGGGAATCAGCTTGTAATTTTGTAAAATTCTCAGATCGTATTCTTCCAACGAGAAGACCCGGATCAAAATTAGGAGATGATACTAGGGCAAGAACTTCTCCTGTCTGAGGCTCAATGGCTACTATGCTTCCGGATTTGTTTTTCATGAGAAGTTCACCGTACTCCTGAAGATCCATATCAATTGAGGAGGTAATATTTTTGCCCTGAACTGCATCGGAATCCCTCCTTCCTTCTTCATATAAACCTTTCAATCTGCTGTAAACATCCACGAGAAAGATCTTTACTCCCTTTTTCCCCCTGATATCTTCTTCATACGCTTCTTCAATTCCGCTCTTTCCAATATAATCGCCTGGTTTATAATAAGCTTCTCTCTTGACAATGTTATCGTCCACCTCGCTGACATAACCAAGAATATGTGCACCAATTGGTTTTGTATATTTTCTTAGCGTTCTTGCCTGGACATAGAAACCAGAGTACATAAACATTTTTTCCTGAAATCGCGCATAGGTTTCTGCAGAAACCTGTTTAAGAAAAATTGAAGGAGCTTTTTTTTGATATTTGATAGCAGCCTTTAACCTTTCTCTGAATATTTCTTTGGTGATTCCCAATATGTTACAAAACTCTGTTGTGTCGAGTTTTGAAGTCTGTGCCGGAATTACCATAATATCATAGGCAGCCTGGTTAGATACAAGCATCTTGCCGTTTCGGTCCAAAATAAGACCTCTTGCAGGGTACTGTGTAACGTACCTCAGAACATTATTGTCAGCTGAAAGTCTGTATGATGTCTCAATCACCTGAATTCTAAACAGTCTGACAATCAATACGATAGATGCCAGCCCTATAAGAGCGATTATAACATATTTCCTGTTAATATATGCATCTTTCATAATGAGTCACTTAACGACCTCTTCTGTAGTACTCAGCTAACAATATAAATGTTACTGAAAAAACTGAGCTTAATAATACTCTTAAAAAAGTTCTGAGAAAATCTGTAAACCGGAATACTTCGAGGTAAAAAAGACTAAAGTGGTGTATGAGGACAATAAATAACGTATAAATAAGAAACCATCTGAATCCATAAATTTCCATTGATGGTGTCGCGCCAGGATCATAACCATCCCGTGGAGAGATAAGCCTGAGAACGTAAGGTCTGAGAAAACCTGAAAGAACTGTGGCTGACGCATGCAGCCCGGGAGTTCCAATAAAGAAATCGATAGTAAGACCGGTAAAGAAAGAGATAATAAGCAAAAGCCATGGGGATATTTCAACAGGCAGAAGAAGGATGAACATAATATAAACATATGGGTTTATAAAACCGCTGAACTGTATATTATTAAACAGCAGCAGCTGAAGCAATATCAGAACGATAAAAATTATAGTATATCTTATAATCGAATTTATCATTGATACGATTTTTCAACTAGTTTTTGTTCAGTCCTTCTAAGATTGCCTATCACATTTACATAATTAAGTTTCTTGAAATCTGTTGCCAGCAAGATTCTGATTTTATAAAAATCACCTCCTGCTTTCTCAAAATCACTTACCACACCAATAAGTTTTCCCTGAGGAAAAATTGCCGAATAACCTGTAGTTTCGACAGTATCTCCTTCATTTATAATAACATGCTGAGGTATTTCATTAAGTATTGCATACTTATAATCCCTGCCGTCCCAGGAAAGGGAACCGAAGAAACCATTAGATTTCATCCTGACACTAAGCCGAAAGTCGAGATTCAAGAGTGACATGGCAACAGAAAAATTTTCTGAACTGCTTACAATAATGCCCGCCACTCCTTCTCCACTGGTCACAGCCATATCGACGTCAATCCCTTGCTTTATCCCTTTGTTCAGAGTGAAAAAGTTTTTCTGACGGTTGGTTGAATTGTTAACTATTTCAGCACTTGTATAAACATATTGTTGTTGATGAATTGTATCAGCAACTGAAAAAAAAAGCGGGCTTTCACTTTTTATCAATCGATCCAGTTTGTTCCTCAGGTCAACATTTTCCTGAGAAATCTTTGTATTGATTTCATGAAGATTCAGATAAGTTCTGGTATTGGAAATTTTTTTCTCAATACCGATGGAAAGAACTCTGACATTTTTTAATACTCGTGAGTTTTGATAATCATTGCCGGTCACGACCAGAAAAATAGCAATCCCTTCCAGAAGAAGAAATATTATCAGATTATTGTATCTGGCCAGAAAATTCAGCAGATTCTTCATTCAGACTGCTTTATTTATCTCATTAGGAACTGGAACTTATCAACATTTTTAAGTGCGACACCGGTTCCTCTTGCTACCGCATGCAAGGGGTCTTCAACTACTTTGAAATTTATATTTATCTTGTCGGTCAGACGTTTATCCAGGCCCCTGAGAAGAGCGCCGCCACCGGCAAGATAAACACCTTTATTTACAATATCTGCATACAGTTCCGGAGGAGTCTGTTCAAGTACACTAAGGACAGCAGCTTCCACTTTAGAAAGTGATTTATCGAGACAATATGCAATCTCCTGGTATGAAACAGGTATTTCAATAGGAAGGGAGGTCATAATGTTCGGGCCCCGGACTACATAATCAGGTGGTGGGTTGTCAATATCGGGCAGGGCGGCTCCAACGCCGATTTTAATATCTTCAGCTGTTCTCTCACCAATTTTAATATTGTGCTGATGCCTCATATAAGCCTGAATATCAGCTGTAAAACCATCTCCTGCAATCCTAATGGATTTATTGCATACGATTCCACCAAGAGCGATAACGGCAATTTCGGTTGTGCCGCCACCGATATCCACAACCATGCATCCTTCAGGAGCTTCAACATCGAGACCGATTCCGATAGCCGCTGCCATTGGTTCATAGATCATATAAACATCTCGTCCGCCTGCGTGTTCTGAGGAGTCGCGAACAGCACGGATTTCTACCTCGGTGCTTCCGGAAGGAATACAAACGACCATTTTAAGAGAGGGCGAAAATAGGCGCGGACCTTTGTTTATCATTTTTATCATTCCTCTGATCATCAGCTCTGCAGCATTAAAATCTGCAATCACGCCATCACGCAAAGGTCTGATTGTTCTAATATTTTCGTGAGTTTTCCCATGCATCTGCCTTGCCTTCTCACCTATTGCAATAAGTTTTCCTGTGGCTTTATCCACAGCAACGATCGATGGTTCATCGACAACAACTTTGTCGTTATGAATAATAATTGTATTTGCAGTTCCAAGATCAATTGCAATTTCCTGCGTCAAAAATGAAAATAACCCCATTGGATGTTATGATTAAATTGTTATATATCAATGTTTAAAATGTCTGATACCAGTGAATACCATTGCAATACCATTACGGCTGCAATATTCGATAGAGTCATTATCTTTTACAGATCCCCCCGGCTGGACTATGGCAGAAACACCAGCGGTATGAGCAATCTCCACAGAATCAGCAAATGGGAAGAACGCGTCTGATGCCATTACAGATCCTTTCAGGTCAAAACCAAAAACATGAGCTTTCTCGATCGCCTGTTTAAGCGCGTCAACTCTCGAGGTCTGGCCTATCCCGCTCGCGCAAAGCTGTTTGTTTTTTGCGAGAACAATTGCATTTGATTTGCTGTGCTTGACAATTATGTTTGCAAAAACCAGATCTTCGTATTCACCAGGTTCCGGGACCCTGATTGTCACAGGTTTCATTTCGGCTTTTGATTCTCTGGTTTTGTCCTTTTCCTGCCAGAGTACACCATTCAGTAACGATCTGAAAACTGAATCTGTCTTTAATCCATCTTTCCTCACCAAAATTATCCTGTTTTTCTTTTGCTTAAGAATGTCCAGAGCTTCATCAGAATAACCCGGAGCAATAATTATTTCAAAGAATATTTTGTCAATTTCTTTTGCAGTTACTTCATCAATTGTAACATTTGTTACAATTATGCCTCCGTAAGCGGATACCGGGTCACAGGCCAGAGAATCTTTCCATGCATCTAGCAGACTGTTTCTTGAGGCTACGCCGCATGCATTATTATGTTTAATTATTGCAACAGTTGGCTTAGTAAATTCATCAATGAGGTTCAGTGCGGCATCGATATCCAGCAGGTTATTGTATGATATCTCCTTCCCATGAAGTTTACTAAAAACCTGTTCAAGATCACCATAAAAGATTCCCTGCTGGTGAGGGTTTTCACCATATCTTAGTCCTGAATGTGTATTAATGCTTTCCCGGAAAACAGAAATTTTAGCCTCCCTGTTAAAATAGTTGAAGATAGCAGTATCATAATGTGATGTAACTTTAAATGCTTCAGCAGCAAACCGTTTTCTTTCTTCAAGGCTTGATTTGCCGTTTCCTGTTTTCAGAAGATTCAGAAGATCAGGGTACTGGTCTTTTCCGGAAACAATCAGAACATCGTTATAATTCTTGGCACCGGCTCTGATCAGGGAAATTCCTCCAATGTCAATTTTCTCGATTATTTCATTCTCTTCAGAACTTTTTGCGACAGTCTCTTCAAAAGGATAAAGGTCAACTATAACCAGGTCAATTTCAGGGATATGGTATTTAGAAAGCTGTTCAATATCATCAGTATTTTCTCTCCGTGCTAGTATCCCTCCAAAAACTGATGGATGTAACGTTTTAACACGGCCTCCCAGGATAGATGGATATGTTGTCAGATTCTCAACCGATTCTACNNACAATTTCAGCAAGTCCATCTTTATAATAAACCGAAATTAATGCGCTATTTATTTTTTTGCTGCTCATTATCTGACATTTACAAGCGCCGATTTATTTTTTCACCCGGGCGTTCAAAAGTAGCTATTTTTTTATTAAACCCAATGAATAATAACTAAATGAATTAATCCTGATTATCGGGAATATGTCTGATAAGTCGGAAGCTGGAAGTAAGAAGCCGGATGAAAGAAACTAAACTCATTCTACTCCNNATGGAAAGAATTATTTCATTACTCTTCTCTTTCAGAATACTAATAAAAGCTTTTTACTATATTTGAACCTTCAAATTAAACATGGCTAGAAATAAAAGATATATCTTTATAAGACTGCTGAGGGAAGGTATCCTATTTGCCGTTAACTCAGTTACAGTTAACAAGTTAAGAACTTTTCTTTCACTTTTTGGAATAACAATAGGGATATTTTCGATTATTTCTGTTTTCACTGTTCTTGACTGGATGGCAAAATCTGTTCACGACAGCATTGCAACCCTGGGTGACAATGTTATTTATGTTCAGAAATGGCCATGGTCCTTTGACAGGAATCTGGCCTGGTGGGATATTATGAAATGGCCTGCGGTNNTTCAAAGATTTAAGAGCCTATGAAATTGAAAAGGGCAGGTCCTTTTCACCTTTTGAATGCTCTTCCGGGAAAAATGTTGCTGTGCTTGGCAATGTAATCGCGGAACGTTTATTCGATAAAACTGATCCAATCGGTAAGGAGATCACTATCGGTGGATTTAAATCAACGGTAATAGGTGTTATTAAGAAAGAAGGGAATGGTGCATTAGGAAACTCATTAGATGAACAAACTCTTGTTCCATTAAATTTTGCAAAAGCATTTATAAACCTTACTAACAGATTTGTTAATACAGAGTTGATGATTAGGGCAAGACCAGGCGTTTCTGTTCAGGAATTAACCGACGATGTTACAATGGTGTTAAGAGCGTCAAGAAGGATAAAGCCAGGAGCGCAAAGTAATTTTTCTGTTAACCAGGCTACTCTTCTCACTCAGGGTTTTGATGCAGTTTTTGCCGGGATTAACATCGGAGGATGGTTTATCGGGGGTTTTGCTATTCTTGTGGGCGGATTCGGAATAGCAAATATAATGTTTGTTTCAGTCAGGGAAAGAACTAACCAGATAGGTATTCAGAAAGCTCTGGGAGCCAAAAAGTTTTTTATCCTTCAGCAATTCCTTGTCGAATCTTTTTTACTCTCCGTACTTGGCGGATTACTAGGGGTTATAATGGTTTTTATTGGAACTCTTATTGTCAATCATAATTACGACCTTAATATGTATCTGACAATTGGTAATATTCTCCTCGCTATTTTTATTTCAGGTCTTATCGGGATCGTAGCAGGTTATGCACCGGCATTGGCTGCAGCAAGGATGAATCCCGTCGATGCAATAGGATTCTCTTTCTGATATTATCTTCCCATAAGATTATCTTCAATCCAGTTAGTGAGATTAACAAACTGAATTACTGATAATTGTTCGGGGCGAAGATGGAACAAAGGATATTCAGTAGATTTTAATTCAAATACCGCTCTTACAGAATTCCGGAGAGTCTTTCTTCGTTGATTAAAGCAGGCTTTTACCACTTTTGTAAAAAATGCTTCATTACATCCGAGACTGATTGTCTCATTTCTTCTGAGCCTTACAACACCTGATTTTACTTTTGGCGGAGGTGAAAAAACATTTTCAGGGACAGTAAAAAGATACTCAATATTATAGTATGCCTGCAAAAGAACACTTAGAATACCATAAGTTTTGGACCCGGGGCCGGCACAAATTCTTTCAGCAACTTCTTTCTGCAACATTCCGGTAACCTCAAGAATCTTGTCCCTGTGATCCAGAACTTTAAATAGTATCTGTGTAGAAATATTATACGGGAAATTACCTATCACTCCTAACTTTTCATGAAATATTGAATCAATATCCAATAACAGGAAGTCTGCCCTGATAATGTTTGTTAATCCGGGGAAATTCGCTTCAAGATAATGAACTGATTCATAATCAATTTCAACGACTCTGAAATCCTTAAAATGACGTTCAAGGAGAAATCCTGTAAGTATTCCCATACCAGGGCCAATTTCAATAACAGAGTTATAACCTTCACCGGTAAGAGAATCAGCAATTAAAGCAGCAATATTCCTGTCTTTAAGAAAATGCTGTCCAAGGCTCTTTTTTGCCCTTACCTTATTCATACCCGTGGATATAGTTTATAAGTTATTGTCTCAGAATCAGAGTAATTGCCGTCCAAATTTTCTCCAGAAAGGTAACCGGAGAGCCTCAAGCCAGTCGATAAATCTCTTCAGCAGATTATAATAAAGTGTCACAAAAAAGAGAGATATCATAATCCACATTGCTGAAAGATTGAATATAAGTGTTGGTATATTTTTATTCCCCAGGACTTTATATGGCGCATAAAATTGTGCCCGTCCAATTTTGGAGTCAGGAATCATAAATATAGGATGGGTTTTTTGTATAATCCTTTTCTTTCCTTCATATATATCAGGAGGGTTATTTTCATTTTTTAGTACTTCATCAAGTCTTTTGTTTTTATACCTATCCTGCAATTGAACATATCCACCTATACCGATTTTTTTTATAGTTTCATCTATGACCAGAGCTCTCTGTTTATCTGCCAGTTCTGCCTTAAGTCTGAAATGTTGCTTTAATGTTGTCAGATAGCTGATTATACTGTCTGCTGTAAAATCATTGAAATTTTTATATTTCAGATTATTGAATTCAGGAGGTAATGATATCCCCGAAATTTTTGAAAGGTCCTGAATATGAAAATTAAGTAACCTCAGATCTTTCTCCATCGATTCCTTAAAAAGCGGATCATTATTATCAACCTTATATAAACTGACTTTTGTCCTTAATTCCGAAATAAGTGTCCTGGCAATATAATCATTCCNNATAAGAGGAATAAGGATATAGATGCTGACAACCGTTCTCATTCCTGCTGAAATGTTAAGCCCTATAAGGTTCCCATAACAGGCTGCCGTAAAAAGAATCAGCCATTGCTGCCACATCATTCCTCTGATTTCCAGTATTCCGCTGGCTACCAGGACAAATAGTAGAGATTGAATAGCTGACAGAATAAACAGAAAATGAAGTTTTGAAATAAGGTAACTAAACCGGCTTATATTCAGAAATTTCTCTCTCTCAAGAATTTTTCGATCCTTGAAGATCTCTTCGGCACTTACCATCAATCCCAGGAAAAGTGCAACAACAACAGCCATAAAAAGGAATACAGGATAACTTTTATTCTCAGCAAAAACATATCCGCCATTAATTGTATACTTTGAGAGATAACTAAGAATGAACGCCAGGAATGGCGCTTCAAGAAGGTTAAGGATCATATATTGTCTGTCCGCAAATTTACGCATAAGGTTCCTCGTAATAAAAGTCCTTATCTGGTAGAATTTTTTGGGAACCTTGAAATTACTGGAAGGCAGGTCAGTTTTTCCCGGCTTACTGACATTAAGGGGCATCATCTTTTTCCTGTACTTATCGTACCATTCATCAGGGCTGATCTGTCTTTCTTTACCAGCGTAACCCGAATTATCGATCACCTTTACTTCAATAATGTGTAGGATATCTTCAGCATTGACATTTCCGCAATTAGGACATTCACTTTCAGCAGCATTTGCCTGGGAAGTCTCAGTTTTAAAATATACAAGCGCTTCTACAGGATCGCCATCATAAATCATGTAGCCCCCTTTATCAAGAAGCCATAACCGGTCGAACAGTTTAAGAATATCTGACGAGGGTTGATGTATATTAGCTATGACAAGTTTCCCTGAGAGAGCATGTTTTCGGAGCAGAGTCATAATCATCTCCGAGTCGTGAGAAGATAAGCCGGATGTCGGTTCATCTACGAATAAAACTGCCGGTTCACGCATGAGTTCAAGACCGATATTAAGCCTTTTACGCTGACCTCCGCTTACCTTTTTGTTCAAAAGATCTCCCACCTGAAGATCCTTAATATCAAACAATTCCAGATCAACAAGTACTTTGTTAACAAGATTTATCAATTGATCCTCATCGTAACCTCCAAAACATAATCTTGCATTGAAGTACATATTCTGAAAGACTGTCAGTTCCTCAATAAGCATGTCATCCTGAGGCACATAACCGATAAGGCCATTAAGCATTTCAGAATCCTCATGAAGGTCATAACCATTAATATAGATGTTTCCGGAATCCGGACGTATTTTTCCATGCAGAAGGTTCAGAAGGGTAGTCTTGCCAACGCCGCTGCCACCCATTATTCCAACCAGATTTCCTGATTCGAGTCTGAAATTCATCGGCTTTATGCCATTTTCAGAATCTTTGAAAGAAAAGTCGATATTCTGTCCTTCAAAAACTATTTTCCCAAGGAAATGATCAATGAGAAATGCTTTGTAAACCTTCGAATAATATATTGGTTCTATTCCCGGTCCTTTAATGTTTACTCCTCTGTCGAGCAGATAGGGTCGGCATGCAATAATATCCCTTCCTTTAAAATACAGAGTCAGGTTTCCATCATAGGTAAGAATAAGCGACCCCGTACTTTCAATATGTAACACAAACAACTGACCCCTGAATCCTTTTACCTTTATATGTCTCCATTGGCCATAATTCACGAAATCCTTTTCAACAGAATATTTCGGATTATCACTTTCAATTATCAGAATACAATCCGAAGAGACCTGATCATAGTGCCTGCCAATCATAAAAGCACATGCATTATCGTATTCTTTTTTCGATATATTGAAGGTCCGGGAAACTATTTCAATAATGGTCCGTTCATGCTCCGTTATCTGTCCATCTTCAAAGGCAAATTCTAGAAGCTGGAGGAACACTATCATCCTCTCATCAAGGAAAAGTCCTTTCTTGATCTGACGACAAATATTTGTAATCTGGAAAGATATAAGGGAACCATCGTCAGCGAGTTCTTCCTTGTCAACACTTTTAAGTTCATATGAATAGAACTCAAGATTATTTTCAAACAGGGCGAAATATTCTTCTTCGAGTTCACGGTTAAGGTATCTCCTGAGATAGCTGCGCAGAATTTTCTTGCCTCTTGACGTTATTCCACCAGGGTTTACTGTTGAAACAATGGCAAAAATATGTATTAAAGCCAGTAATACTGATTCCCGCATAGAGGATGAAGTATATAAAAAGACCGCAAAGTTAGATGCTTTGCGGTCAAATATTTATATCAATTTTATAAAATTATTTTTTCTCTTATTGTGCTGATTGCAGTTGTAATATCCTTAATATTGTCCATTGTCAGACTTGTTCCGAGACCTGCATATACTTTTTTAATAGGCTCCAGATTATTAACAAAGTCCTTGATGTTAGCATCATCAATATATGCTTTGGTAAGATCAAGATAAAGGTCAAAGGATTTTTTCTGTTCGATAAGAACTTTCGAGATACCTGAAACCTGATAAGCTGCCTCGGATACATGTGTCGTAAGATACATACCTTCTACCCAGGCACCTCCAACTACCAACAGGGCAAGTGTCTGCTGATCATTTTCACTCATATAGGCATAAGTGTCGTTGAAAGCGTCTGTCAGTATCTTAACAAGTTTGTCTTTGTTATCAAAATTCTTTTTAATACTGTCGTAAAGCGGAGCATTATAAATTTTTGACATGTTAAGATCGTTAGCGATATTCCTGATCACATCCATGTAGTCAATTACCTCCTGACTAATATTATATAAAGTTGCATAACTCAGGTCGGCGCCATAAACACCAAGATTTATAGATCTTTTGGCACTTGTGTAATATTTTTTGGAATTCTCCGGAGAGTTCGATATTCCAATAATATATCCCACTTCAAGGTCGGTAAGCATTTTAATAACCTGAGCAGAAGTGGGTATCGGATAAACATTTTTTGTGATCTCTTTTTCAATTTTCTCTTTCTGCAGAACCTCAGAAGTTTTTTGCTTTTGAGTGTTTTTTTTATCGCCAGAACCAGAATTACATCCTATGAAACCAAGAACCAGAAAAGGAAGTATCACAGCTGCAATGGTCTTTTTCATATTAAGTTATTTTTAATTATTAATATTCGTTTTTAAAACCGGCTATAAAAATAGGAAATAATATTGTATTAATCGCACCTATTTTTCTATTTTGATTTATTACTATTGCTGTTAATCCTAAGTATCTGAGCTCTTTTGTATTTCATAAATAAACTCATTATTAAACGGCTATAAGTTTGAAATTGAAAAGAGATTACCTTCGGTGAGCTCGCAAAGCTCGGTTCTTCGCTTCACTGTGTTTCGCTCAGAATGACAGGCACTTGTGTTCTTAAGGAAGGGGGTGGTTGGAGGTTGCTCCTCCAACCACCCCCTTCTTCTCCTTAACTCAAAATATACTTGTCATTCTGAGCGAAGCGAAGAATCTCACAATTTAATTCTGACGGTACTGAAATGAACTAGAAAAATTTCTTCATTTCACCTGCTGCGATATTTTTAATTATCTTTGAACCCCGGCATTTAATAGCATTTTTAATGAGCTGGAATTTTGATGAACCTGCCCGCAGAGAGGGAACCAATTGTATTAAATACGATCTAAGAAATGAAACATTCGGTGTGGCAGATGTCATTCCGATGTGGGTCGCTGATATGGATTTTAACACCCCCGATTTTATTATAAATTCCCTTTCCAGGCGACTGGAACACGAAATACTTGGATATTCTTACCGACCACCCGAATATTTTTCATCTATTATTGACTGGTCGGAAAGGCGTCACAACTGGAAAATAGAAAAAGAATGGATCTGCTTTAGCCCCGGAATTGTTCCAGCATTGAATTTCTGTACCCTGGCATTTTCTAATCCAGGTGAAAATATTATAGTGCAGCCTCCTGTATATTTTCCATTCTTCTCCGCTGTTGAAGCTCATGGCAGAAAACTTGTTTACAATCCTCTTAAAGAATCAGGTGGAAACTGGGAAATGGATTTTGAGAATCTCAGAAATTGTATAAACGAAAACACTAAAATGATCTTTCTCTCAAATCCTCATAACCCTCTTGGCAGAGTGTGGTATCCGGATGAGCTTTTTGAAATTGCTGATATTTGTCTGAAAAACAATGTATTAATTGTCTCCGATGAAATACACTGCGATCTTGTTTTGCCCGGATTCAAACATACACCTCTGGCAAAACTTTCCTCTGAAGCAGCCAAAATAACAATAACCTGCCTGGCTCCGAGCAAGACATTTAACCTTGCCGGACTTTCTACTTCATCAGTCATAATATCAAATCCGGAACTAAGAAAATCATTTAACTCTGTAGTCGAAAAATTACATGTTGGGAACGGGAATATTTTTGGTTCTGAAGCCTCAGTCGCCGCATATACAGGTGGAGATAACTGGCTTGATGAGTTGTTAATTTATCTGAATAGGAACGTTGAATATATAATGAGTTTTTGCAGTGACAAGGTTCCTGAGATAATTCCGCTAAGGACAGAGGCAACCTACATGATCTGGCTTGATTGCCGATCATTAGGCATGACAGGAAAAGAGTTGCAAAGCTTTTTCGTTTCAAAAGCCGGAGTCGGAATGAATGAAGGGTCAACTTTTGGACCCGGAGGTGAAGGATATATGAGGATGAATCTTGCATGCCCCCTTAAAACCGTAGTTAATGCCTTGGACCAGATTGAGAAAGCGATTATTAGCATAAGATAAGACAGTTATATCGATAGTGAATGAAGAATAAAACAACAGTCAGATTAACTCTTGAAGACGGAACAGTTTACACCGGCAAATCGTTTGGTGCCGCCATTCCGACAGCCGGGGAGGTTGTATTCAATACCGCAATGACAGGTTATCCTGAAAGTCTGACGGATCCATCATACCGGGGACAAATATTATGTTTAACCTATCCACTTGTTGGCAATTATGGCGCTCCAGGAAAGGAGGAAGCTGATGATATTCTGAAATACTTCGAATCATCATCAATCCATATTTCCGGACTGATCGTTTCAGATTATTCTTTCGACTATAGTCATTGGAACGCTACCGAGAGTCTTGATGACTGGCTATTAAAAAACAAAATACCTGGTGTGTATGGGATTGATACAAGGGCGCTCACAAAAAGAATTAGGGAGAAGGGTGCCATGCTCGGGAAGCTTGAACCAGCAGGCTCTTCGATAGATTTTTTTGACCCGAATAAAGTAAATCTTGTTGCAGAAGTAGCCACCAGACATAAGAAAGTTTATGGCACTGGATCTAACAAAATTGTACTTATTGATTGTGGTGTAAAATATAATATAATAAGAAATCTGCTAAGACGCGATACCACTATTATCAGGGTTCCCTGGGATTATGATTATCAATCCGAAGAGTTTGACGGATTGTTCCTGTCGAACGGCCCGGGAGATCCTAAGATGTGCCAGGCTACAATCAATAATGTCAAGAAGTCACTAAATGGAAATAAACCGGTCTTCGGTATCTGCCTTGGTAATCAGCTTATGGCACTGGCTTCCGGAGCTGATACTTACAAACTGAAATATGGTCACAGGAGTCATAACCAGCCAGTTCTTCAGGTTGGAACTGACAAAGCATACATCACATCTCAAAATCACGGGTTTGCTGTTGATAATATAACACTGGGAAGAGACTGGGAACCTTATTTTATCAATATAAACGATAATACCAACGAAGGAATGATTCACAAGAGAAAACCATTTTTCTCGACACAATTTCACCCTGAAGCATCAGGGGGTCCCACTGATACTGATTTCCTGTTTGATATCTTTATTGAAAATATTGTCAGATACAAAGAATCAAAGTAGTTATACGATTGAAGGGCGTTTTTTATTCTATTCTTTAGATAATTTCGTCATCAGTTTAGCTTCAATTTCAGCTGAGGAAGACCCTTTGAAACATTTCATTATACTCTCTGTCCTTTTCAAAATCTTATCATTGCAAAGATTTCCGATGCTCCCCTCGTGGCTATAGTCTTTTGTTGTTGTTACAGGAAAGGAGTTGTCTTCTATCATCCCGGAAACAGTTTTATATGCATCTCTGAAGGGAATGCCTTCCCTTGCCAAACGATTAACCTCCTCAGTACTGAATATCGGATTATAGGCAGGATTATCAGTTATGTTTCTTCGGATCTTAATTCCGTCAAGCATGAATATCAGAATTCCCACGCATTCTTCTACTTCAGCGAAGGCATTAAACACCAGCGGTTTAAGAAGCTGAAGATCCCTGTGATATCCTGAAGTAAGATTGCAGGTCAGCATTGAAATTTCGTGTGGTACTGCCTGTATCAGGTTTGAACGGGCCCTGATTATCTCAAAAACATCCGGATTTTTCTTTTGGGGCATAATACTAGATCCGGTAATAAATTCATCGGGGAAATCAACAAATTTGAATTCAGCGCTCATGTACAGGCAGATATCCATGCAAAAACGCCCCAGGGTTCTGGCGACAGAAGCCAGGGAATTGGCAACAGCCATTTCCACCTTGCCTCTGTTTAAGCTGGCATATCCAGAATTGAAAACAACATCTTCAAATTCAAGGAGTTCAGTTGTAAGTTGCCTGTTGAGCGGGAGGGTTGTACCATATCCGGCAGCAGTACCGAGTGGATTACGGTCATTTAGCGTCCGCGCACCAGAAAGCAATGAAAGATCATCTGCCAGGCTTTCCGAATAGGCGCCAAACCACAACCCGAAAGATGAAACCATTGCCGGCTGCATATGAGTATACCCCGGAAGGAGTACTTCTTTGTACTGCTCACTAAGTGACTGAAGCTTAGTAAATAATCTGAAAATTATCCAGGCTGTCCTGTCTATTTCAGACCTGGTGTAAAGCCTTATATCGAGTAATACCTGATCATTCCTAGATCTGCCCGTATGGATTTTCTTCCCGGCAGGGCCAAGGAGTGAAGATAATTCTTCCTCGACCTGAGAATGAATATCCTCTACTCCTTTTTCTATTTTAAATTCACCTTTAATTACTTTAAGAAACAGACCGTGAAGACCTTTCAGAAGGTCATTTTTTTCTTCAGTCGCAATTAATCCGGCTTCACTTAACATTATTGCATGAGCCATAGAACCAACAATATCCCATTCAGCCAGACATATATCAGTTTCCCTGTCTTTACCCGATGTGAACTCAATTATTGCAGGATCGGGTTGAATTCCTTTATCCCATAATTTCATAGTACAGAATTTTAAAAGTTATTGTTGAATTCTCTTCCTTAGCAAATCTTTTATTTTATTGAACTCTTTTTTCTTCCTGACTCTACAATAGCCCTGTGAGCCATAAGTCGTATTGCATTGATCCTTATGAATCCCCTGCTGTCGGTCTGATCAAATCCTCCCTCGATATCCATGCTGGAAAGGTTCTTATTGTATAATGAAGAAGGAGATTCCCTCCCTTCGATAAGGATGTTACCTTTATACAGACAAAGATGAACACTTCCATCAATAAGCTCCTGGCTTTTGTCGATTGCTGCCATGAGAAAATCCATTTCAGGACTGAACCAGAAGCCATAATATATTAATTCGGCAAATTTAGGGGTAAGCATGTTTCTTAATCTCATTACTTCCCTGTCCATTGCTATTCCTTCTATATCTCTGTGCGCAGCATAAAGTATCGTTGCGCCCGGTGTTTCATACACCCCCCTCGACTTAATGCCAACGTACCTGTTTTCAACCATATCAAGTAACCCTATTCCATTTTTCCCGGCAATATCGTTCAGATAGACAAAAAGATCGTAAGGATCTTCCTTCACTGTTCCATCATCCTTATTTAAAACTTTTACCGGTAACCCATCCTTAAAATCTATAACAATCCTTGTCTCACTATCCGGAGCATCCTGCGGCATAACCATCTTCTGAAGCATATTCTTATTCATGGTGAACATGGGGTCTTCGAGAACACCTGCTTCATGGCTTATATGCATAAGGTTTTCATCTTCACTATAAGGTTTGGCAATGCTTGCTTTTACCGGAATATTTTTCTCGGCTGCATAGTTCAGAAGATCTGTCCTGCCTTTAAATGTCTGGAGAAATTCCTTATCCTTCCAGGGTGAAATGACCTTAATATCAGGCTTTAAAGCATAATAGCAAAGTTCAAAACGAACCTGATCGTTGCCCTTACCGGTTGCCCCGTGCGCAACAGCATGCGCACCTTCAGCAACGGCAACCTCAATTTGTTTCATTGCAATGAGAGGCCTTGCAAGAGCTGTACCAAGAAGATACCTGTCTTCATAAATTGCATTTGCTTTAACTGCCTTAAGAACATAGTCGGTAATAAATTCCCTTTTCAGGTCTGATACAATGACCTTGGACGCCCCAAGTAATAATGCTTTTTTTCTGCACTCTTCAAAATCTTCGGTTTGCCCCACATCAGCAACAAAAGCTATTACCTCATAATTCTTTTCAATCAACCATTTCAAAATTACGGAAGTATCCAAACCACCGCTATATGCCAAAACAACTTTTTCTTTCATTTTTTAAAAATTTATATTAATACTTTTTTGTTATTATTAAATAAAATCAAGTCAAGCTTTTAGGAGATTCCTCATTTCGCTATGCTTCATTCGGAATGACAGTTCATTTTTGTAAAGGGGAAGCATTGGCGATTCGCATGGGCGAATCGCCAATGCTTCCCAGGTNNGAGCGCCAGCGAGGAATCTCAGCCTCATTTAACATTATTCATTATCTTAATTCATTCTCTTCTGACCCTCTCATTCAATCCCGGGAAAATCATCTCCAGGCATGAATGGATTTGAGAAAGGGATATATTATCCCTGGGGATAATTAATATTGTATCATCACCTGCAATAGTTCCGGCAATTTCATACCTGCCTGCACCGTCAATTATGAAGGCAACACTGCTTGCATGACCCGGAATTGTCTTCAGCAATATCAAACCACGTGCGTCAGCAATCGATTTTATCACAGATATTGCATTCAGATCTGATCCTGTTCCGGTTGACTGTTTTGTACCAACAGGAAGAGAATACTTGTACCCTCCTTTATCNNNNATATTTCAAAACACTTTGAAAAATTGTTTTATTTTTGAAACTTAAAATCCGGCAATGAAAGACGAGATAAGAAAGGTTTTAATACTTGGATCAGGTGCGCTTAAAATAGGTGAAGCTGGAGAATTTGACTACTCTGGTTCACAGGCACTTAAAGCCTTGAAAGAAGAAGGTATAGAAACGGTATTGATAAATCCTAATATTGCTACAGTTCAAACCACTGAAAACATTGCTGACAAAATTTATTTTCTTCCTGTTAATCCATACTTCGTCGAAAAAGTCATAGAAAAAGAACATCCGGATGGAGTTCTTTTATCCTTTGGCGGGCAGACTGCTCTTAATTGCGGTACTGAATTATTCAAAGCAGGGGTTTTTGAAAAACACAATATAAAGGTTCTGGGAACTCCTGTAAAAGCTATTATGGAAACAGAGGACCGTGAACTGTTTGTTAATAAGCTTAATGAAATAAATATACAAACACCCAGAAGTATTGCAGTCCGTGGTGTCCCGGAATCAATTGAAGCTGCGGAAAAACTTGGTTTCCCGGTCATAATCAGGGCTGCGTATACGCTAGGTGGCCAAGGCAGCGGATTTGCTTATGATAGTGAAGAGCTGAGGATTCTTGCAGCTAAAGCATTCTCTTATACAAATCAGATACTCGTCGAGGAATCTTTGAAAGGATGGAAAGAGGTTGAATATGAAGTAGTAAGAGACAGGTTTGATAACTGTATAACGGTGTGCAACATGGAGAATTTTGATCCGCTTGGAATTCATACAGGTGAGAGCATAGTTGTTGCACCTTCACAGACACTTACAAACAGCGAATATCATAAACTCAGGGAACTTTCAATAAGGATAATCAGGCACATAGGAATCGTGGGTGAATGCAATGTTCAATATGCATTAGACCCCACTTCAGAAGATTACAGGGTTATCGAAGTAAACGCAAGACTTTCACGTTCCAGCGCCCTGGCATCAAAAGCAACCGGATATCCCCTCGCTTTTGTTGCAGCTAAACTGGGTCTGGGTTATGGCCTCCATGAACTGAAGAACTCAGTTACCCGGACAACAACAGCTTGTTTCGAACCGGCGCTTGATTATATTGTCTGTAAAATACCACGATGGGATCTGAATAAATTTGAGGGTGTTTCACATCTTATCGGCAGCAGTATGAAAAGTGTCGGTGAAGTGATGGCAATCGGTCGAACCTTTGAAGAAGCTATTCAAAAGGGTCTCAGAATGATAGGACAGGGAATGCATGGATTCACGGGCAATAGGGATCTTAAATTTAAGGATATCGAAAAAGAACTTTCTGAGCCTACAGACATGAGGATATTCTCAATAGCAGAGGCTCTTGAGAAGAATATCTCCATCGACAGGATCTACGAACTTACAAAAATCGATAAATGGTTCCTGTACAAGCTCAGGAATATAGTAGATATCAAAAACAAACTTTGTGAATTCGACTCAATTGAAAAAATACCCCACGAATTTCTTCTTCATGCTAAAGTAAACGGATTCAGCGATTTTCAGATCGCACGACATGTGCTCAGATCGGATGCCTCGTCTATCAACAGGGAGATGCTAAGGATAAGAGCATTCAGAAAAGCTATTGGTATTATCCCTTTTGTGAAGCAGATAGATACACTTGCCGCTGAATATCCAGCAGTAACAAATTACCTCTACCTGACTTATAGCGGAATTGAACATGATATTGCATACCAGAGTGATAATAAATCAGTAATCGTGCTTGGTTCAGGTGCTTACAGGATAGGTTCGAGTGTTGAATTTGACTGGTGTTCGGTTAACGCCATCAATACCATACGGCAAGAGGGTTTCAGGGCAGTCATGATAAATTACAATCCTGAGACCGTCAGCACTGATTATGATATCTGCGACAGACTGTATTTCGATGAACTCTCTTTTGAAAGGGTAATGGATATTATTGATCTTGAACAACCTAAAGGAGTAATAGTTTCCATGGGTGGTCAGATCCCCAATAACCTGGCAATGAGGCTGCACAAGGAGAATGTAAAGGTTCTGGGGACTTCCCCTATTTCGATCGACCGTGCAGAGAACAGGCATAAATTTTCATTTATGCTCGATACCATGAAAGTCGATCAGCCTCTATGGAAAGAACTTTCAGATATTCAGGACATTTATAAATTCGTTGACAGAATAGGATTTCCGGTTCTTGTAAGACCTTCATATGTTCTTTCAGGTGCCGCAATGAATGTCGTTTCAAATAAGAGTGAGCTTTCTCACTTTCTTGAACTGGCTGCTCAGGTTTCAAAACAGTATCCCGTTGTGGTTTCTGAATTTATTGAGAATGCAAAGGAGATTGAGATTGATGCCGTCGCAAAAAATGGTGAAATGATCGCATATGCTATCAGTGAACATGTCGAGTTTGCCGGGGTTCATTCCGGAGATGCCACGATGGTCTTTCCTGCACAAAAAATATATTTTGAAACTTCAAGGAGGATAAAACGTATTTCCCGACAGATAGCTAAAGAGCTTAATATTTCAGGCCCTTTCAATATTCAATTCCTTGCAAAAGATAACGATATAAAGGTCATTGAATGTAACCTGCGAGCAAGCCGCAGCATGCCCTTTGTTTCAAAAGTACTAAAATCCAATCTGATAGAACTAGCTACAAAAGTCATGCTGGGTATTCCGGCTGATATGCCGGATAAGTCAGTATTCGAACTCGATTATGTCGGGGTAAAAGCGCCGCAGTTCAGCTTTTCGCGCTTAGCTATGGCAGATCCCGTATTAGGAGTCGATATGTCATCCACGGGTGAAGTCGGATGCATTGGGGAAGGTTTTTATGAAGCAATATTAAAGGCAATGTTTTCAGTTGGCTATAGGGTTCCAAAAAAGAGTATTCTGCTTTCAACCGGTCCTGCCCGTTCCAAAGTTGAACTTCTTAACAGTGCTAAAGCTCTTCGTGAAAAGGGACATAAGCTTTATGCGACCAGAGGTACTCAACAATTTCTTGAAAGTGCAGGCGTTGAAGCGCATGTTGCTTACTGGCCTGATGAAAATAAGTCTCCAAATACATTAGAACTTATAAAATCCCGTGAAGTGGATCTTGTTGTGAATATACCTAAAGACCTCAGCGCCACAGAATTAAATAATGACTACACCATCAGAAGAAGTGCTGTCGATTTTAATATTCCTCTTATTACCAATGCCAGACTGGCAAGTGCATTCATACTGGCCTTCTGCCGTATGAGCATCGACGACCTTGAAATTAAGAGCTGGGATGAATATAGATAGGGCAGAGGGCGCAGGGCGCAGGACGAAGGACACTCGGCGCAGAGCGTAGGGAGAGGGCACCATCCTTCGCTAAAGCTATGGATGGCAAAGCAGGGCAGAGAACGCAGAACGCAGAGCTGAAGAAACATGGCAAGTGTTCTTGACCCCGGAGGGGTCAGATATTAATAACCCCGGATGAAATCCGGGGATAATAACAAACCAATTAACGACCCCGGAGGGGTTGAATAGGAACCAGTTATTACATATCTAATTACAAATGATAACCATACGCAAAGCGTTAGTAAAAGATGCCCCCACTATTATAGAATTCCAGCAGAAAATGGCATGGGAAACTGAACATCTGACGCTGGTTAACGAAAAGATTTCCAAAGGAGTAAATGGTGTGTTTGCGGATCCTTCCCGCGGACAGTACTATGTCGCGGAAAGTACCGGAATAATAGTAGCTTCATTATTAATAACTTACGAATGGAGTGACTGGCGCAATGCTAATGTCTGGTGGTTCCAGTCGGTCTATGTTCTGCCTGAATACAGGAGAACCGGAGTTTTCAGAAAAATGTACTCATTCATAAAAGATGAAGCTGATAAAAACAAAGTCGCAGGACTGAGATTATATGTGGAATCAAATAATGTTAATGCCCGAAAAACCTATGAAGCTCTTGGTATGGGCAGCGAACATTATACAATGTACGAATGGCTAAAGGAATAACAGATGATATGGTTTTTTCTTATAGCGGTACTTCCCTATTTCTTTATATTTCTGTCAATCTACAGAAATCTTCTGAAAATAAGGACATTTAAAGAGGAGGAAATTTCTTCAATAAAAGTATCTGTAGCAGTTGCCTGCAGAAACGAGGAGAAAAATCTGCCAAATTTGTTAAATTACTTATCTTCACAGGATTATGATCCTGATTTATATGAAGTTATAATTGTGGATGATAATTCCACGGATAGTACCTCAAAAATCGCAACCGGGTCTGATCAAATCAAATACCTTAAGATTTTAAATAACACTGGAAGAGGTAAAAAGAGCGCGATCAGGACTGCTATAGCTGCTGCATCAGGAGAACTAATAATCACAACAGATGCTGATTGCAGAATGGGGAAAAGATGGATTTCAATTATTTCAGCTTTTTATAGTAGTTCCAAACCCGATATGATTATTGCCCCGGTACAGCTTGCAGTTAAATCGGGTTTCTCCGGCAGATTTCGTGAACTGGAGTTTCTGTCATTGCAGGGAATTACAGCAGCCACTGCGCAGGCAAAAAATCCTGTTATGTGCAACGGAGCTAATCTCGCTTTTACAAAAAATGTATATTTGAGAAATTCAGCAAATCTGCATGATGAGATATTATCAGGAGATGATATCTTTCTTCTTCACAGCTTAAAAAAAGAACCGAATTCAAGAATAGCTTGGTTGAGTTCTATTGAAGGAATAGTAACAACCTGTCAATCAGACTCTTTGAGTTTATTTCTAAATCAGAGAGCCAGATGGATATCAAAGGCCGGATCCTACAATGACTGGTTTACTTTGCAGCTATCAATTGTAACATTTGTTACAATCCTTGCAATTATCTTTTTCCTGATATCCGGAATTATTAATCAGAAATTCCTGGTAATATTCCTGGTTTCTTTAATTATTAAGTCCATTCCTGACTTCCTGATTTTGTCAGAAACTACCCTGAGATATAACAAAAGGAATCTGTTAAAGTGGTTTATACCATCACAGATAATATATCCATTCTATGTGCTTCTGGTTGCTCTTCGCTCTCTTTTCCGGGGTAACAGATGGGAATAGACTCAGTTTCCCATTTCAGAAAGAAACTTAATCCTCATAAGTCTTATCTCTTCTTCCTCAAATTCGCTGCCCAGTTCTTTTATAGCTGCCTCAAGCGAATCCGATTCTGCCTCCTCTTTAAAATATGAATAAATATCATGCTGGCGCTCCTCATCGATTACCATGTTAATATAGTAATCGAGGTTAAGACGTGTCCCGGAATTTACTATCGCCTCTATCTCAGAAATTAATTCATTCATTTCCAAACCTTTGGCATCAGCAATATCTTCCAGAGGCCGCTTCATATCTATGCTCTGGATTATATAAACTTTAATGCCCGATTTATTTACGACCGATTTGACAACCATGTCAAGAGGCCTGATAATCTCCTTTTCCTCTACATATTTTTGTATTACTTCAATAAATTCCTCGCCATATCTCTGGGCTTTTCCTGCACCGACTCCGGTAATATTTTGCAATTCATCGAGAGTTATCGGGTATTGTATAGCCATATCCTCAAGAGACGGATCCTGAAAAATTACAAACGGAGGAACATCTTTCTGCTTTGAGATTTTCTTCCTCAGGTCTTTAAGAATACTGAAAAGTTCTTCATCAACGGCAGCTGTTCTGGCCCCGAATGCATTCTCCTCGTCAGCAGAATCACTGTAGTCGTGATCTTCAGTCAGCATGAAAGAGGTTGGATTTTCAAGGAATTCCATCCCTTTGGGAGTAATCTTGAGAAGTCCATAATTTTCGATATCCTTAACAAGAAACTTAGCAATNNAGTGCCTGTCTGACAACCATATTCCAGAACTTCTCATCTTTTTCATCACCTGTTCCGAATATTTCCAGCTTATGATGTTTATATGATTTTATTGCAGAAGTGATTTTCCCGGAGAGAATATTTGCGATGTGATCAGCTTTAAATTTTTCCTTTACAGCCAGCACGGCTTCCAGAACACTGACGACATAATCATTACCTTCAAACTGTGTTTTGGGATGAAGACAATTATCGCATGCCTCGCAGTTTTCCTGAAGATATTCTTCTCCAAAATAATGAAGCAGGAGTTTTCGTCTGCAGACAGAGGATTCGGCGTAAGATACTGTCTCAAGCAGAAGCTGCTTTCCAATCTCCTGTTCGGCAATGGGTTTGCCCTGCATGAATTTCTCAAGTTTCTGTATATCATTATAGCTGTAGTAAGCGATACAGTTGCCTTCTCCGCCATCGCGTCCCGCCCTTCCGGTTTCCTGGTAATATCCTTCAAGGCTTT
>PMEC01000093.1:6843-36713 GCA_003155705.1 Bacteroidales bacterium | reverse complement strand
TGTACCGCTTCCTTCATCTGGTTCTCAGATAAAACGGGAGTTGCAATGAAAACGGTTTCATACTGATTCAACATAATAGTTTATCTTTTAATAGTTTATGATTTTGGCTCGCAAAAGTACATCTTTTTTATTTTAAACAAAAATAATTTGATGCAAAATTTATCAATTACCTTTAATAACATGTTATCATTCAGTGCCTTTTTTAAATTTATCTTCATTAACCTATCCTGAAGGCTTTTTATTATATTTGTATTGATGCATTTAATGAAAAAAGAATAAGACTTTTATGGAGAATTTTATAGTTTCAGCACGTAAGTATCGTCCTGCCACATTTGATATGGTTGTGGGGCAGGATTCAATAACCAACACGCTGAAAAGTGCAATTAAAAATAATCACCTGACTCAATCCTATCTGTTTTGCGGTCCAAGAGGGGTCGGAAAAACTACATGTGCAAGGATTTTCGCAAAAACAATTAACTGTAGCAATCTTAAAGAAAATGGTGAAGCCTGTGATAAATGTGAGTCGTGCATCTCGTTTAATACATTGAGATCATTTAATATACATGAACTGGATGCTGCTTCAAACAATAAGGTCGATGATATAAGGAGTCTTACCGATCAGGTACGTATTCCTCCACAGGTTGGAAAATACAGTATATATATAATTGATGAGGTCCACATGCTTTCATCATCAGCATTTAATGCCTTTCTAAAGACGCTGGAAGAGCCACCCTCACATGCCATATTTATTCTTGCAACAACAGAAAAGCATAAAATAATTCCGACTATTCTTTCACGCTGCCAGATATTTGATTTCAGAAGGATACGAATTGAGGAAATTGTTCAAAGATTAATGTATGTTGCTAAAAATGAGAATGTAACAGCCGAAGAGGAGGCTCTTCATATAATAGCACAGAAAGCTGATGGAGCACTTAGAGATGCACTTTCCATCTTCGACCAGATTGTGAGTTTCTCAGGCAAAACGATTCATTATAAAGATGTTATTGATAACCTTAATGTGCTTGATTTTGAGTACTATTTCGATACTGTTGATAAAGCATTAGAGGGAAATGTTTCATCAGTGATGCTTATATTCAATGAAGTTCTTGAAAAAGGATTTGATGGGCACAATTTTGTTGCAGGATTAAATAGTCATCTCCGCGACTTGCTCGTAAGTAAAGATGAAATTACTATTCGACTCCTGGAAGCTACGCCGTTGATAAAACAAAAATATCTTAAGCAAGCAGTGAAAAGCCCGGTTGATTTCCTGTTTAAGGCTCTTGAGATTGGCAGTGAATGCGACCTAGCTTATAAAAACAGTAAGAACCAACGTTTACATGTTGAACTTTCTTTAATTAAAATGTGCATAATTGTTCCAGAAACTGAACCGGCCGTTGAAAAAAAAAAGAGTGACACAGTTCTTGTGAATGAACGTGTGATGCAACTTAAAGCCCCTTTAAATTCAGAAAGTGTTAATCAGACCATTGAAATCCATGAGAACAAAATAAGTCACCATCAGTTAATTCCTCATAAACCTGAACCGGTTAAAGAAAAGGAATCAAAGACTGTATCAATTAAAAATATTATTGCGGAAGAGCCAGAACAATACAAAAAATCTGAAATTTCAAAACAGATTCCAGTTGAAAATATCAGAGATACAATTGAATCTCAATTTAATGATGCAAGTTTTTTGGCTGCATGGAAAGATTTTTCTTCAGAAGTTGTTCCGGATAGTCCCAGAGTCGCAAGTATGTTTAAATCAATAAAGCCCGAACTGCAAAACGGAGATGCTGTTCTTTTACACCTAAGTAATGCGGCTCAGAAGGACATGTTTACCCAGAATTATAAACAGAAGCTTATAAATTTTCTTGAAAGACGTTTTGATTCAAAAAAAATTGACATTGATACTATTGTTGATCTTTCTGAAACCAATGAAATACTCTATTCTGATGAGCAAAAGTATAATTATCTTGCTGGCAAGTATCCTATAATAAAAGATATGAAGCGATCCTTTAATCTAGATATTGAGTAAATACTTATTAAAAATTAATAGGTTAATCTGTGGAACGGAAATTGTTTGTTGCATTAGTCTCTGAAGATCCGGCCTTTGCTGTGAATCTTAAGAAAACTATAATTGAATCTCTTGATTTTGTGCAGATTAATTATTTCGATTCCGATCTCACTTTCTTTTCGGCTTATCCTGATACAAAGACCAATTTAATTCTATCCGACCAAAGAAATAATTCTTACAGTTGGAAGGTATTCCTTGAAGAAACCTTGAAGCTCGATGCTTATTCGCTCATAATCTTTATAGTGGAGGATAGAGAAAGAGGAAAGTCGGTTGATATGATTAAGTCAGGAGCTTATGATGTGATAACTCCGGCTTCCATAACCAGGATACAACCACTTCTTCATAAAGTGATTCGGGATATAGAAGATAAGGCGAATCTCAGGTATTTATCAGATGAAAAAAATTTTGGCGATCATATTGCCAATAATTCCAGATCAATGCTGAGCATCATAAACAGGGAATATGTATATGAAAAAGTCAATGCTACATTCTGCAATACCCAAAGCATAAAGATTGAAAGCATAATAGGGAAACCACTTTCTGAAATATGGGGTAAAGAAACATTTGAGAAAAAAATAAAAGAAAATATCGATTTATGTTTTCTGGGCAATACCGTGAGATACGAGGCAAATTTCAACACACCTTTATTTGGGAACAGATTTTTTGAAGTCGTCTTTCGTCCTATAACAAAAGATTCAGGAGATATTACACATTTACTTGCTGAAACATTTGATATTACTGACCTAAGGCTATCACAGCAGGTTGTAAATGATATGGAGGAAGAGTTCAAAAAACTTGAGACAAACCTCCCGATAGGATTTTTGAGGTGTGATACTTCCGGAACAATAATTCATGCTAACAGGGCTTTTTTGAAAATAATGGAGTGTGAAGATGAAACCTCTTTAACAGGACTCGGAATATACGAATTTTATGCGGAAAAGGGTCTCTTTGAAATTCATCTTTCGCAATTGCTTAATACTCAGATTAAAACATTTGGACGTGTTCCACTATTTACATGCCATGGTAATGAAATAGCCTGCAGGATAAGTGGGTTTATTGTGACAAATGAATCTGGCAATCCTTCATATATCGATTTTGCATTTGAAGATTCTTCTCGCGAACTTATGCTCGAGAACCGTCTGCTTCAGGCGCAAAAACTTGAGACAATTGGAGCATTGGCAGGAGGTTTAGCTCACGATTTTAATAATATCCTGGCAACTATTTATGGTTATTCCGAAATGCTTTTGGAAGAGATCCCTAAATCAACGTCCTCAGCAGAAAAGGTAGGCAGGATAATCGCTGCAATAACCAAAGCCAAATCTCTTACCGACCAAATTCTTACCTTCAGCCGTCAGGTTGATCAGGAGAAGATCCCTGTGAGTGTGGCTGATGTATTAAATGAAACAATCGGTTTTGTTAAATCAGGTAAACCAGAAAACATTGATATTAAAGACGATATACCTGTTACAGATGTTCATATTCATGCCGATCCCACACAGCTCTTCAGAGTCTTCCTGAATCTTATGACAAATGCAATCCAGTCGATGGATGAAAAAGGCGGGACAGTATTTGTAAAACTTGCTATCGTTGATGGCAATCTTGTCAGACACGATCTGAATAAAAATATAGTTGCTGATGATTATGCCCTTGTGACTATTGAAGATACCGGCGAAGGCATGGACCCGTCATTAATACATCGAATTTTTGAACCCTATTTTACAACCCGCGAAATTGGAAAAGGAACTGGGTTGGGTCTTTCAGTCGTTCATGGGATTATAGCGGAGCTTGATGGAGAAATACTTGTTTCGAGTAAAAAGAATAAAGGATCGGTTTTTTCGGTCTATCTTCCTGTTTCGAGTGAATATCATAATATTGAAGAGCTTAAGGAAGGAGGTAAAAAACTGCTTTTCATTTCCGGAAACAGGCATGAATCAAGAATACTTTCACTTGCACTTGAGAGAAGTGGTTCTACGTTGGTTTTTGCTTCGGATCTGAACCAGTTAATCAAGTTAATCTCAGAAACAGACACCAAGCCAGACCTCATCATTTATATGGATGACTCAAAAGAAATTTTACCTCAGGAATTAATTGATATCTATAGTACAAAGAAAATTAGCATACCGATAATCATGATAAGTGATAGAAATCAGTTAAAATCAGCTGAAAAACTTGTAAATTCGGGGATAGTAAAACAGCAATTAACAAAACCTGTTTCTCTTAAAGAAATACATAATGCAATACAAATATCGTTAAAGTAATTGATATGGCTGGCATTCTGATAGTTGAAGATGATAGGGACCTCAGAGAGATGTTGAAAACCTCATTATTGAAGATGAAATATACGGTTATTGAAGCTACAAATGGTAAGGAGGCATTATTGCACTTCAAACCAGGTATAACCGATATGGTGATAACAGATTTGATTATGCCTGACGAAGATGGACTTAAAGTAATTATGAAGATTAAAGAGATTAAACCATCCACCAAGATCATTGCAATTTCAGGCGGAGGAAAAGCCGGACCGGGGAACTATCTTAGCCTGGCCAGTGCACTGGGTGCTGATGAAGTATTTTCAAAACCATTTTCCATCCATGATCTGCTGAAAAAAATTGATGAATTACTAAATTTAGAACAACCAGATTAGTTCTTTGTTATAATAATAAAATTTATTATCATGTTAAATAAAAAAGTAGAAAATATTTGTAACAGACAGGTTGAGAGGGAAGGATATTCTTCAAATCTTTACCTGGCTATGGCATCCTGGGCCGAAAACCAGGGAATGGCCGGAATAGCCTTATGGCTTTACGCTCAGGCTGATGAGGAGAAACTTCATATGCTAAAATTCATCAAATACATTAATGAAAGAGGAGGGAAAGCAATAATTCCTGCGTTTAAAAAACCAATTTCAGAATTTAAAAGCGCCGAAGATGTTTTTACACAGGTACTTAAACACGAAGAATTTGTCACAGCCAGCATAAATGAAATAGTGCAGGTTACTCTTGAAGTGAAAGATTATACTTCTCATAACTTTCTGCAATGGTTCGTAAATGAACAGATTCAGGAAGAGGCTTCTGCGCGTACCATTATTGATAAACTGCGTCTGGTTGGGAAAAACAATATGTACATATTCGACAGGGATATTCTTGGCTTAAGAGCTGCTTCAGCTAATGCTAATACCAATCAGACATTATAAAAGGAATATAACAGGGAACTTTTTATTATGTACATGTTCCATCGAATTTAATCTGACCCCGCACATATGGCGGGGTTTTTGCTATTTAAGAACAGTAATGGAAATTATTTTGATAAAATAACCTATTTTTGACGGATATTTGAAAATTGAAAAATTCTTAGAAATGAGCGTTATAAATAAGGTACTTGGACTCTTCCTGGGCAATAAGAATGAGAGGGATATGAAGGAAATAGATCCCCATGTAAAACTGATTCGAACTGAATTTGAGAAGCTCGGAGGACTGACAAATGATGAACTTCGGAACAAAACGGCAGAGCTTAAAAACAAAATTCTATCAGGAATTGCGAAAGATGAAGAAGAAATAAGAAAACTTAGAGAAAAAGCAGAACAAGAAGAAGATGTCTATATTAAAGAGGAAATTTATAACAATATAGATAAGCTCGAAAAGAAAATTGAGGAAAAGCTTGAAGGAATTCTGGATGAAAATCTGCCTGAAGCTTTTGCAATTGTTAAAGAAACAGCAAAACGATTCAAAGAAAATAACATTATTGAAGTCACAGCGAAGCAATATGACAAGGATCTGGCAGCTACTCGTCCAAGTATAACCATAAAAGGAGAAAAAGCTCAGTGGAGCAATAAATGGATGGCAGGCGGTAATGAGATCACCTGGGATATGATTCATTATGATGTTCAGCTTTTTGGAGGAGTTGCTCTTCACAAAGGGAAAATTGCCGAAATGGCTACCGGAGAGGGAAAAACTGTTGTTGCCACACTTCCGGTTTTTCTTAATGCACTTGCAGGGAGAGGTGTTCATATCGTAACGGTTAACGACTATCTCTCAAAACGTGATTCAGAATGGATGGGTCCGATATATGAGTTTCATGGTCTTACGGTTGATTGCATTGACAAACACCAGCCTAATTCAGTGGAGCGCCGCAAAGCCTATAATGCTGACATAACCTTTGGTACAAATAATGAGTTTGGATTCGACTACCTGAGAGATAATATGGCAGTCAATCCTGAAGATCTCGTTCAGAGAAAACATCATTACGCAATTGTGGATGAGGTTGATTCGGTGCTGATCGATGATGCACGAACACCACTAATTATCTCAGGGCCTACAGCTCAGGCCGATAATCAGCAGTTTGACGAACTTAAACCAAAAGTTGAACGTCTTGTCAGTGCACAAAAAAAATTAGTTACTCAGATACTTGCGGACGCAAAGAAGCTGACATCTGAAAATAAAAACGAAGAGGGAGGGCTTCTCCTTCTCCGGGCATTTAAAGGTCTTCCAAAGAATAGTGCTCTGATAAAGTTTTTAAGCGAGGAGGGAAATAAATCTCTTTTGCTTAAAACAGAGAACTTCTATATGCAGAATAATAGTAAAGATATGCATAAAGCTACCGATGAGCTGTTCTTTGTTATTGAAGAAAAGGACAATACAATTGAACTTACTGAAAAAGGTATTGACCTGATATCTACTTCTGTGGAAGATGTAAGTTTTTTCATTCTTCCCGATGTTGGATCAAAAATAGCCGAAATTGAAAAATCAAATCTCGACGAAAGGGGCAGGTTAATGGCGAAGGATGAACTGCTTCAGGATTATTCAGTTAAGTCTGAAAGAGTTCATACTATGACACAGCTTCTGAAAGCATATACTCTTTTTGAGAGAGATGATGAATATGTGGTGATGGATAATAAAGTAAAAATTGTTGATGAGCAGACAGGTCGTATTCTTGAAGGACGCCGTTATTCTGATGGTTTGCATCAGGCTATTGAAGCCAAGGAGAATGTAAAAGTCGAAGCTGCAACTCAGACTTATGCAACGATAACTCTTCAGAACTATTTCAGAATGTATCACAAGCTTGCCGGTATGACCGGTACAGCTGAAACAGAGGCCGGAGAATTGTGGAACATCTATAAGCTCGATGTTGTCGTTATCCCAACTAATGAACCTTGTGTCAGAAAAGACAGGGAAGATATTGTTTATAAAACCAAAAGAGAAAAGTATAATGCCGTAATCGATGAGATAGCTCTGATGAATAAACAGGGAAGACCTGTTCTTGTGGGTACAACTTCCGTTGAGATATCTGAATTATTAAGCAGGATGCTCAAAATGAAGGGATTAAAACATAATGTCCTGAACGCAAAACTTCATCAGCGCGAAGCTGAAATTGTTGCAGAAGCCGGGAAACCCGGTACAATTACAATTGCTACAAACATGGCTGGTCGTGGAACGGATATAAAACTTACTCCGGAAGTTGTAGAGGCCGGTGGTCTTGCCATTATAGGCACAGAACGTCATGAATCCAGGAGGGTCGACAGACAGCTTCGTGGACGTGCCGGAAGACAGGGAGACCCGGGTTCATCACAATTCTTTGTGTCACTCGAGGATGAGCTGATGAGACTGTTCGGATCTGAAAGGATTGCTGGAATCATGGATAAGCTGGGACTGAAAGAAGCTGAAATGATTCAGCATTCTATGATCACAAAGTCTATCGAAAGAGCTCAGAAGAAAGTTGAGGAGAATAACTTCGGCATCAGAAAGAGACTTCTTGAATATGACGATGTTATGAATTCACAGAGAGAGGTTATTTATAAGAAAAGAAAACATGCTTTACTTGGCGAACGACTAAGCGTCGATGTTGCCAATATGATGTACGATGTGACAGAAACATTGGTAGATGTATATCATAAAGAGGCTGATTACGAAGGTTTTGATTTCGATCTTATACGCTCATTTTCAATGGATTCACCTGTGCCGAAACAGGATTTTGTGAAATCTGCCTCTGGTGAGATCGTCGAAAAGGTCTATAAAAAGGTACTTGAAGCATACAAAAGGAAAGAGGAAGCTATTTCAAAACAAGCATACCCTGTTCTGAAGGATGTTTACGAAAGAATGTCTCATGTTTATGAAAATGTTGTCGTTCCGATCTCAGATGGTATAAAAGTTTTTCAGGTAATCACCAACCTAAAGGCAACAGCAGAATCAGAAGGCAAAGAGCTGGCCAGAGCCTACGAAAAAACTGTCGTACTTGCTACAATAGATGATGCATGGAAAGAGCATCTGAGAGAGATGGACGAACTTAAGCAGTCAGTTCAGAATGCAACCTATGAACAGAAAGACCCTTTGCTTATCTATAAATTTGAATCATTCGAGTTGTTCAGAACGATGTTAAATCAGGTAAATAAGGATGTTGTAAGTACTCTTATGAAGGGGCACATCCCTTCACAGGACCCGGAGCAGGTGAAGGAAGCGGAGCGCAGACGTCAGGTTGACATGAGTAATTACAGGGCATCTAAAAGCGACTTTTCACAGTATAGCAGTACCGGTGGAGGCGATCCTGACAGGCGACAAAGAACCGAACCTGTAAGGGTGGAAAAGAAGGTAGGAAGAAATGACCCATGTCCCTGCGGAAGCGGAAAAAAATATAAACAATGTCATGGTCTGCAGCAAACAGGTGCTCCAGTTCCGCACCAATGAATGTAGCAGCTATTTTAGCTCATCAATAGCTTTCTGTATCCTCGAATAAATGGGTTTGTTTACTGCAACCAGTGGCAGCCTGAGATTATTCTGACAAAGATTCATTATACTCAGCATTGCTTTTACTCCGGCAGGATTTCCATCGGTAAAAAGAAGCTCAGTCATTTCAAGAAAACGAAACTGAATTTCCCTCGCGGCTTTGAAGTTAAATTTCAGGGAATGATTTACCATATCACTGCATTCTGCGGGGAAAGCATTTCCCAAAACAGATATTACGCCCGCTCCACCAAGTGCAATAATTGGTAGAGTGTCCATATCATTACCTGAAATAACACTAAAGTTTTCAGGTTTTCCTTTTATAATTTTCATGATTTGTTCCATATCTCCGGAAGCCTCCTTGATAGCAACAATATTTTCACAATCGTGCGCCAGCTGAATACAGGTATCCGCTGCAATATTACTACATGTTCTTCCCGGAACATTATACAATATTACAGGAACAGGGCTTGAGGTCGCAATTGCTTTAAAATGCTGAAACAACCCTCGCTGATTTGGCTTATTGTAATATGGTGCTACTGAGAGAATTCCATCGACACCTGTCAGGTCTGTATTCCTGACCTGATTAATAACTTCCTGTGTATTATTTCCTCCAATACCAACAACCAGGGGGATTCTGCCATCAATAGCTTCCTTTATATAACAAACAACTGCCTTTTTTTCATCCTTTGAAAGAGTAACAGATTCTCCGGTTGTACCCAAAACAACAATATAGTTAATACCACCTTTTATTACATGGTTCACAACGCGCCCCAGAGCAGAAAAATCGATGCTTGAATCATTTTTAAAAGGTGTGACAATTGCTACACCAGTACCTTTGAATTTTTTCATAGTAGTTAGTTTATTCTCCTTGTTTATTTGATCCGGTATTTATCATTTCAAGATAGTAGATTACCTGTGTCAGATAAGTGTTAATATCAGTAGATTGTTTAAATTCCATCATCAGGTCGTAACAGGAGCTCTCGGTACTGTTATCAAATATACCAACTTTAAGACCTGCTTCTGATAAACTGGAAATATATTTTAGAGGGAAAATATTGTAGAAATTAGTATCAATCAGTATATCAAAACGTGTATTTATAAAAGTATTTGCCTCTGTGGAAACGGGTCTGTAAGTAATATTAATATCATCCTTTTTGAGGCATGTAAAATATCTGATGGCTGTTAACTTGTCGGGGATATCTTTTCCCGGAAAATATCCAAGAATTGTAACATCTATATTTCTTTCTGCCATCTTCTGATGAAACTGCGAAAGCGTTACAAAATCATCAGGATTTTTGGCATCCCAAACAAGCCCAATAGATTTTGCACTATTGATATTACCTTTAAACCTCACCCTTTTCATCCTTGCCATCTTCTTTTGAAGAATGGTTTTTCCCCTGTTTAGCCTGATATTTTTAAACATTTCCATAATACAAACCTAACTGTTTTTTGTTAAAGTATGATAATCAGATTTATGATTCTTCACCAATTAGTTTAAGGAATTCTTCCTCATTCATTATATCAACTTCAAGGTCCAAAGCTCTTTCTTTTTTCGCCGGCCCCATGTTTTCTCCTGCAAGAATAAAAGAGGTATTAGCCGATATTGATGATGAGTTCTTACCTCCATTTTTTTCGATAATTTCTTTGTACTCATCCCGGGTATGTTTATTAAATACTCCAGAAATAACAATTATCCTTCCGTTAAGTTTATCGGATAAAGCTGAACCAGTTGTTCCTTCTGAAAACCTTATTCCGCGACTCTTTAATCGTCTGATTATTTCTTTGTTTTCCTCATCCTCAAAATACGCAATAATGCTTCCGGCGATTTTTGGACCGATTTCATTGACAGCAGTTAATTGTTCAGCATCAGCGGCTATCAATTCATCTATTGTCCTGAATTTTTTTGCAAGGGTTTTTGCCACTGTCTCTCCGACATGCCTGATTCCCAGAGCAAATAAGACAGTATGATAGGGTGCATTAAGAGAATCATTTACGCTTTTAATAATATTTGCGGCAGATTTTTCTCCAAGTCTTTCAAGCGGAACCAGATTTTCCTTCTTTAATTCATATAGATCAGCAATATTTGAGATCAACCCTTTGCTGAAGAGCAAATCAACTGTCTCTTCACCCAATCCGTCAATATCCATCGCTTTTCTGCTGACAAAATGTTCAATTCTTCCTTTAATCTGAGGAGGACAGTGCAGATAATTCGGGCAATAATGATTTGCTTCGCCTTCATTTTTTATGAGCAAAGTTCCACATTCGGGACAATAAGAAATAAAATTCACTTTGCTGCTTCCATTCGCCCTGTTTGTTAGATCCACTCCAACTATCTTTGGTATTATTTCACCTCCCTTTTCAATAAAAACTGTATCATTTATGTGAAGATCAAGTAAATTAATCTGATCTTCATTATGGAGTGAGGCTCTTTTTACAGTCGTTCCTGCAAGAAGCACAGGCTCAAGATTCGCTACAGGAGTAATATTGCCTGTTCTGCCAACCTGGAATGCAACTGACAGTAACCTTGTTGAAACACGTTCAGCTTTAAACTTAAAAGCTATAGCCCATCTTGGCGATTTGGCTGTGTAACCTAATTCACTCTGGAATGTAAGTGAATTAACCTTAATAACAACTCCATCAATATCGTAAGGTAGGTTTCTACGTGCTGTATCCCAATGGTTTATGAATTCCATAACCTCAACAATGTTCCTACAAAGCCTTATACTATCTGGTACTTTGAACCCCCACTCAAATGCAAGTTTCATGTTATCGAAATGATTGTCAAAGGGCAGATCTTCCCCTAATATAAAATAGAAAAAACAATCAAGTGACCGCGATGCCACAATTTTTGGATCAAGAAGCTTAAGTGTACCAGCTGCAGCGTTCCGCGGATTAGCAAATAGCTGAACCCCATCAGCAGCTCTTTCTTCATTCAGCCTGTCAAACACTGACCTGGTCAATATAATTTCACCGCGCACTACAAATTCCTCCGGAACTATATTTTTATCAATTCTGACAGGGATATCTCTAATGGTTTTAATATTAGGTGTAACATCATCACCTTTGATTCCATCGCCTCTTGTTACGGCCCTCTGTATGAGTCCATTATGATAGGTAATACTTATTGAGGCTCCGTCAAATTTCAGTTCACAAACATACTCAACCTCTGAATTAACAGCTTTTCTTACCCTGTTGTCAAATTCCCTGATCTCCTCTTCACTATATGTGTTGCCCAAAGAAAGCATCGGATATTTATGCTCATATTGAACAAATTCTTTCGTGACATCGCTTCCAATTCTTCGTGTAGGAGAGTCTTCTGTTATCAGTCCAGGGAATTTTTTTTCAAGAGTTTCGAGTTCATTGATAAGCAAGTCATATTCAAAATCCGAAATTTCAGGCTGATTGAGCACATAATATCTGTGATTATGATCATTGATCTCAGTACGGAGTTTTTCGATTCTCTCCCTGGCTTCAGACTGCTTCATTCGTGGCGGTTATAGTCAGAATATTTCTAATTTCTAATTTCTAATTCCATACGCCATCTACTTTTTTTCCACAGGAGGGGCATTTACCATCAGAAATATTATTGAATAAGATACGGTAACCTTCCCGCTTGAGAACGATTTTACCACATGAAGGGCATTTTGTATCGGCAGTCTCATTTCCGGGAACATTTCCGACATAAATATATTTCAGACCCTCACCTGAAGCTATTTCAGCTGCCTTCATCAGTAAATCTACAGGTGTAGGGGGAAGCTGATCGAGCTTATATAATGGATAGAACCGGCTGAAATGAAGAGGAGTATTTGCAAAGCCATTAGCTGCCAGCCATCCACACATTTTTTTTATCTCATCAAGATTGTCCGTCCATGAAGGTACAACCAGGTTAGTTATTTCCAGCCAGATGCCCATTTCTTTGAAAACCTTCAGCCCATTGAGAACCGGTTGAAGTTTTCCTCCCGAGAGTTTAAGATAGGTTGACTCACTGAAAGCTTTTAAATCAATATTGGCTGCGTCCAGAACAGTGCAGAGTTTCCTTAACGGCTCTTCGTAAATATAACCGTTAGATTTGAAAATATTCTTTATTCCTGCTTTCCTTGCCAGTGTTGCAGTTTCAAAGGTATACTCATAAAAGGTAATTGGTTCAGAATACGTATATGCAATTGAACTGCACTTACTTTTAATACATTCATCTACAGCCTGTTCCGGTTGGAGCTCATAATTCCTGGTTTTATCCGGACTAGTCTGGGAGATTGACCAGTTCTGACAATTGAGACAGACGAGGTTACACCCGGCCGTTGCAATTGAAAATGCTCTGGAACCTGGTAAAAAATGATACAATGGCTTCTTTTCAACCGGATCGATATTTACTGCACATGGGTTGCCAAAAGCCATAGTGTAAAGTTTAGATTTATATACTTTACGATTATTACATTTACTTATTTCACCCTCCTTTAATACACATTCATTTGGACATATTCTGCACATTATACCGCGTGCAGTCTCATCCTGGAAGAGAGCGACCTTTTTATAAATATCCGGGATATCATCAGAAGTGCCCGGCAAAGATACTCTGCTAGGAAGAAAAACCAATCCGGCTGAAAATGCAAAACATTTTTTCAGGAATTCCCGTTTGGCTTCATCGCAATTACTGATATTCATCTCGCCCGTTTTGAAAAACATTTCAAGATTAAAGCTACTACTTGTTGGTTACTGTTCCAAAAAGAAGTGCTGCAAAAATCAGTGTTGAAAGTAAAATAATAGTTATTCTTATTCCCAGGGCCGGAATTGCAAGACCTGATACAATTACAAAACCAAGTGCTGACCCTGCCAGATCCGCACTGTAAACCGATGAAGGATCTGAATATGTTCCTTTTCTTTTTGTCATTATGCAGAATAACTGACCGGTCAAAGCTGCTGGAATAAATATAAACAACAACAGCAGAGTTAAGGAAAACCATGAACTGTTCGCTCTAGCTAACATATTGAATATAAATCCTGTAGTGATATAAAAAGTGATCAGGGAAAGAGGAATAATCCTCATTAAAGCTGTTTCTGATCTTTTCAGATTAAGTCCGGATCCGACTGCAAGTCCGGTCATCAGTGAGGCAATGATCATCCCCGTAAGAAGATACATATAACCTATTGCCGTCTGGAGAACAAAAAGAATAATTATTTCAAAACCCGATAGAGCTGCAGCAGAAGAAAACATTATCAAATTTTTTCTTCTCACAGAAAACAGGGGTATAACGAAGATTAAAATCAGAAGAATAACTGATGGAACCTTTTCATTAAGGTTTTTGCTGAGATTGTATGATTGATAGTGAAAACATGCAACTGGAAAACCGAAGGTATTTTGTTTTACTCCGGGATCAATGACAGCGATCACGTCAGCCGATTTTTTCTCCATGAGATCGTCTGACAGATAATCTGAATTGACATAAATGTTTTTTATTCCCTTTATATCCGACAATGAACAAAACGAGGAAGATAATTCTGCATCTGATGAAACAAAATAGAGTTTATTTCCTACAACCGGCCGTATATTTCTGAATACTGCATGCAAACTGTTGTAAATAGAAGAGTATAATACCACTGATTCTTTGCTATAATAATTTTCCCCGCTACCCGGTGAGCAGATGAAAATTCCTTTGGAGCCGATTCTGTCTTTCACTTCACGAAAAAATTCAGTTGCATAGAACCTGTTAAGAAGAAGCGTGGAAGGCGGAGGCAGCAGAAGCATTACAACATCAAAGTTCTCTTTGGTATTTTTAATATAGCTGAAGGCGTCATTGTTTATTATAGTAAGGATTTTTAGAAGTGATTCGTCTCTTCTTAGTTCGGAGTTTATAAGGGCCGGATCTCTCTCAACATAAACAACCCTTTTAACTTTATATTTCAGTATTTCCTTCATTTGCGACATTATATCACCAGAAATTACCAGGACGTTTTCAGGGTTATTATGCTGAAGCATTGCATAATGAATATTTTCCTCACGCTCAATCTCATCGTTGGAATAAGATTGAAGTCGCTGGTTATAATAAATGTTTTTTTCACCTCCATAAACAGAAGTGGTAATGTTTCCATAAGGTGTATCCCTGGAATTCCTGACATTTATTCCATGAAGAAGTTGTTGCCTGAAAAATATATCGGGATTAAGTATCATTGTGATAATTGCCAGAAAAACCACCGCAACCCCCGTGATGATTTTTTCCTTTTTCCTTCTGTAATAAAATGATATCAGAACATAACCCAGATTCAGTATTATAATCAGCAGTAAGAGCTGGTATGTATTTAATAAACCATCGGTTAGAATGGAAACAACAATCCCAGCAATTATACCGCCAGTTGTCTCAAGAGAGAATGATTTCCCGACATGCAGATTCAGGCCATTTTCAGAGTAATTTATGAGTTTAATGAAAGTGAATCCTGAGACAAAACAAAAAGGGAATAGAGCAATAAGTGTCATAATTACACTTAAAAAAAATGAAGGTGTTTCTCCGATATTTAGAAATAATCTGTCAAGGGTTAAAAGCAGGAATAATGAGACTAATGGACTAATGGCAAATATTGTGTTTATCTTTCTGATATCCATTAATTTAGACCTTCGTGCTATTACCGCTCCGGCGGCAGAACCTATGAGCCACGACCCGAGAAAAGTGCCCGCAATCATTTCATAGCCTCCTGCAATATTCATTATCTCTCTTATCAGCAACAACTGAACTGCGGAGCTTGCAAAACCGATAATAACCAGATTAATCTTGTTTTGTCCAGCTGTTCTTGATGTTGTTTCAACAGGTTTGACAATATCTTCAGATTTGACAAATATCCTGGTAAAATAGGAGAGGTGCCATATGAAGTGAAAGATCCCTGTAAATGCCAGGCCAATTCCACATTCAACATGCCATTTTAATACAGATTTAATAAACGGGATATTCCATTTATAAGTTATTTGCAATGCCAGGAATAAACCTGCAGATCCTGCAAGCAAGAATGTCAGGGTCAGAATTATGTTCCAGAATTTCCGATGATCATTAAGGGAATAAAAACCGGTCCTATAAAAAAAATAACTGATCAGATATAATATTGTAGTTGTGACACCCGTGCTAATGACATGATACATAACTATTTTTTATTTTCAGTCAGCACCTTCGCCTCATAAATGTAAATTTCAGCATCTTTCCATCCTGTCCATCCTAATCCTGCTTTATCCCTTGCAGTGTAGCCGAGGAACTGTTCGACTGTCCAGCCGTTTTCAGTAGCTACCTGGGGAAGCATTGTTCCTGACCTGTAATCTTTTTTGATATAAATGCCATGCTTCCCAAGAACGATCTCATTAATACTACTGATTTTTTTCATCGGACCGAGAACAGAGATCTCTATTTCAGTTTTTTCAAATTCAGCTTTTGTGAGCGGTGAAAACCTTGTATCCTCAAAAGCCGAAGCTAAAGCCATCTGGCTCACAACCTGGTAAAGCGGATCGGGAGAAGTAAACATACCTATGCAACCTCTTAAATTTCCATCAATCTTAAGAGTAACAAAAGCTCCCATATTTTGTTTGAAAACGGGAGGAAGGTTTTCCTGGTTAACAGTTAATCTTTTATTATCATAAAGCATCGATCTGATACTGTTCCTGGCAATTGAAATCAGCTTTTCGGTCTCTTGTTTGGTGAACTTTAATTCATCTATATTTACTTTAATATCCATCACTTTTTTATTCTCTTCAACAAGCTCTATAGCATTATAACCCACCACTTCTTCTTTATTTCCATATGGTGAATCACCTGAATTACAATAACTTATTTTTCTGAATGTCAGATCCGGATATCCTTCTGCCAGATATAGCAAAGTGAGTCCGGAAGTCCATCCGCACATGCTTGTAACGAGTCCGGGAATCCCTTTTGATGAGGTTTTTTCTAGAGTCATTAAAAAGTTATTACTGTTTTTTGCAATAATGGCATCGGCAGTGATTTTATCGTTTTCCTGGGCACTCTTATATGAAGGATAATGTGAGAAATCACTGCTGATCACAAAAAGATTTTCAGGAATAAAATATGGCTTTAGTGCGGCTGCAATTTCTTTAATTGTAGCGGTATTATCTGTTCCAATGATTATTGGAACAATAGGGATTGGATGAGTAAAGTAATACTGAATGAATGGCACCTGGACTTCAATACTATGCTCCTGTCCATGGGCTGTTACAGGAAAATTGAAGCATTTATCACTGCTTTTAAGTTTATTGGCAAGTTCTATGTTCACCTTCATTTTTCCCAGTGGCGTAATATAATCTCCTGTATTATAGATAGATGCGCCATCAAATGCCATTACATGACTCGAACCGATAATAAATATGTTTTTATAATCCGCATTTTTTGATAGAGCGGAAAATGCAGATGCAGCAATTTTACCGGAATAAATATATCCGGCATGAGGGCTGATGATCGCTCTTACTTTCAAATCCGAAGGCGCTTTCACACATGTCGAGAAAAGAGCAGCCAGATCTTTTGTAAGTGTGTCTTTATTTGCTGAGTAGAACCTGCCGGCAGCATATGGTTCCCTGTCGGCTGACCTGTTCTGAGATAATACATTCATTGTCCCGGTTATTAAAATCATTACAATTAATATTTTTCGCATGGAAATTATCATTTTAAATCCATACTAAAGTTATGTCAAAAATATTAAATGGTGATTCTCTGCGAAGGAAAAATGAGATATGAGATATGAGATAGGAGAAATGGGGAAAGTCTAGATCAGGACCATCGATTCTTTAATGATTGAACCTTTCTCATCAGTACCATATAATTTAATCCCGATGCTGATAGTTGAATTGTTGATAATGTCAACGACATGGCTTAGGGCATCCTTGATATCTTCGACATCCATATTATCAAACTCTTCGATACCAAAATAAAGATGGACAAATAAAATACTGTCAGGATTCTCAATTCTGCTGAGACTCTTTACAATTTTAGCAAGCCAGATCGAAGAAGCAGTGTTGAAATACTCAAGATTCAGGCGGAGGTTAGTCGTTTGCCTAGGATTTTTGGTGTATTCGTTAACCCAGTTAAATATTGGTTCATAGGTTTCTGTTGCATTCTCCGGAATAGATCTTCCTGCCAGTATCAGTTCCCCGGTAATATAATTAAAATCAACCTGCGGTGTTTTTTCGGTTGGTTCCCTGAATATGTTTTTAAATTCCTTCATCAAAAAATAACATGCGAATTATCTGTCTTTTGGATAATTTCAATAATCAAATGTATTACATCTTTTTAATAATATTTGTTTCTTTCATCAAAAAGAAACTGCATGTTGTCAATTTTTTCGAGGCTTTTGTATACAGTTCAGTCAAACTTCATATTTATGTCTTTGTTTTGAATTGTTAAGTTGGAATCCAAAGCATTAATATATTATATTTGCAGGCTGAAATTTTATGTTTTTGTCATGGAAAGCATTCTGAAGGAAAAAATTAAGGAGGCGATTAAGTCACTTTATAACAGTGAGGTAGCTGATAGTCTTATCCAGATACAGGAGACAAAAAAAGATTTTAAGGGTGATTTTACTCTGGTTGTCTTTCCAATATTACGATTTTCTAAAAATACCCCGGAACAAACCGGGATCGAAATCGGAAATTATCTGATTGAGAATTTCAGTGTTTTTTCTGAATACAATGTTATAAAAGGTTTCTTAAACCTGATAATTTCTGACTCGTGGTGGGTCGAATTATTTAGCAAAATGAGCCAGGTCAAGGATCATTGTGCAAGTTGCATGGTTGACAATCCGCAAACAATTCTTGTCGAATATTCATCTCCAAACACAAATAAACCTCTTCACCTTGGGCATATAAGGAACAATCTTCTGGGATATTCTCTTTACAGGATACTTTCAACATGCGGACACCGGGTAATAAAAACAAACATTGTTAATGACAGAGGCATTCATATATGCAAATCAATGCTTGCCTGGATAAAATTTGGTAACGGGGAAACTCCTGAAACCTCTGGAATGAAGGGAGACCATCTTGTCGGGAAATATTATGTCTTGTTTGAGAAAGAGCTGAAACAACAATCTGAACAACTTCTTAAGAAGGGTATCGATGAAGAGACTGCTAGAAATTCAGCTCCTCTGATGCTGGAAGCTAGAGAGATGCTGCTTAAATGGGAGGCAGGTGACAAAGAGGTTTTTGACCTCTGGACTATGATGAATAGCTGGGTTTATAAAGGTTTCAACGAGACTTACGAAAAGCTAGGAGTTGATTTCGATAAGATCTACTATGAATCTGATACTTATAAATATGGTAAAGAAATTGTATCCAAAGCTTTGAATAGTAATATCCTGTATAAAAACTCTGATAGTTCGGTCTGGGCTGATCTTACATCCGATGGTCTCGATCAGAAACTATTGCTTCGTTCAGATGGAACTGCAGTTTATATAACCCAGGATCTTGGAACTGCTTGTATCAGGCATGAGGAATTTAATTTTGATAAATGCATTTATGTTGTTGGAAATGAGCAGAATTATCACTTCCAGGTATTAAAGGCTATTTTAAAAAAAATGGGTTATCAATGGGCTGATGGTCTGATTCATTTTTCATACGGCATGGTTGAGCTTCCTGAAGGCCGGATGAAATCGAGAGAGGGCACAATAGTTGACGCAGATGATCTGATTAAGGAAATGACGGATACAGCCCGTGAAGTATCGCTCGAACTTGGTAAACTTGAAAATTATTCAAACGAGGAACGGGAAGAAATTTTCAGGCAGATCGGATTGGGAGCGCTGAAATATTTCATTCTGAAAGTTGATCCCAGGAAGAACATGACATTTAATCCGGTTGATTCAATTGATTTTAATGGGAATACAGGACCTTTTATTCAATACACATACGCACGGATAAGATCTGTATTAAAAAAGGCAACGGAGAATAATCTTAAAGAGGACCTTATGTCTGTTACTTCTGTTAAACAAACAGATAAAGAACTGCAGCTTATAAAGATACTAAGAAAATTCCCTTTTGTGGTTTCAGAGGCAGCTGTTGCATACAGCCCGGCTATTATTGCCAACTATTGTTATGATCTGTCAAAGGAGTATAACCAGTTTTATCACGATCATTCCATACTGTCTGACGAAGATGAGAATATAAGGAGTTTCAGACTTGTTCTTTCCAGAGTAACAAGTGAAATTCTTAATTCAGGTATGTCTCTCCTGGGAATTGAAATGCCTGAAAGAATGTAGATTCAAAGATTTTATTAAAACTATCAATATATGTTTGAGAATTTAAGTGAACGGCTGGAGAAATCCTTTAAGCTTCTTAAAGGACAGGGAAGGATTACAGATATCAATATTGCTGAGACACTTAAAGAGGTTCGCAGAGCTTTGCTGGATGCTGATGTAAATTTTAAAATTGCAAAGCAGTTTACCGATACGATAAAACAGAAAGCAATAGGTCAGGAGGTGATCAAAGCGGTCAATCCTTCGCAGATGATGGTGAAGATTGTCCATGATGAGCTTGTTGACCTGATGGGTACAGATAAAGTCGACATAAATATAAAGATCAATCCAGCAATTATTCTTATCGCAGGCCTTCAGGGATCTGGGAAAACTACTTTTAGCGGCAAACTAGCAAAATGGTTGAAGACGAAGAAAGGGAAAAATCCATTATTAGTGGCAGGTGATGTTTATAGACCTGCTGCCATTGAGCAGCTGAAGGTTATCGGCAGTCAGGTTGAAGTTCCGGTTTATACCGAGGATGGCAATCTTAATCCCGTACTAATTGCAAGGAATGCAATAAAAGAAGCCAGGAAGACCGGATATGACGTGGTGATAATTGACACAGCAGGTCGATTGGCTATTGATGAAACAATGATGAATGAGATTTCATCTGTNNAATACTGCAAAGGAATTTAATGAAAGGCTTGATTTTGACGGAGTCGTTCTAACCAAGCTCGATGGTGATACCAGGGGTGGAGCAGCTCTTTCAATTAAATCGACTGTAAATAAGCCGATTAAATTTGTCAGCTCAGGTGAGAAGATGGACGCCCTGGATCTTTTTTATCCGCAACGTATGGCAGACCGGATTCTCGGGATGGGCGATATTGTTTCCCTTGTGGAAAAGGCTCAGGAACAATATGATGTGGACGAGGCCAGAAAATTGCAGAAAAGAATCGCAAAAGACCAGTTCGATTTCAACGATTTTATTACCCAGATCCAGCAGATCAAAAAAATGGGAAATGTAAAAGACCTCATGGCAATGATTCCTGGTGTAGGTAAAGCAGTAAAAGATCTCGATATTGATGATAATGCGTTTAAAGGAATAGAAGCAATAATCCGAAGTATGACACCGGAAGAGAGAGTCAACCCGGTTGTTCTGAATGGCAGCAGACGAAAAAGGATTGCAATGGGAAGTGGAACAACAGTTCAGGAGGTCAACAAACTTCTTAAGCAATTCGATGAGACAAGACGCATGATGAAAATGATGACTAAAGGGGGCAATGCTGCCCGTTTGATGGGTAGAAAATAATCATATATTATTATGTATCAGATAATTGATGGCAATAAAATAGCATCTGAGATCAAAAAGGAGATTGCTGTTGAAGTTGCAAAACTTCGTGAATCCGGGAAAAAGATTCCTCATCTGGCTGCAATACTTGTAGGCAATAACGGATCAAGTGAAACTTATGTGGCTAACAAAGTGAAAGATTGCGAAGAAGTAGGCTTCAATTCAACACTTATAAGGTTCAGGCCAGAAATACAGGAGAAAGAAATACTGGAGAAAATCAATGAACTGAACCACGACGCTGACATTGATGGCTTCATTGTGCAATTGCCGCTTCCTGTACAAATATCAGAAAACAAAGTAATTGAGGCAATTGATCCTTTAAAAGATGCTGATGGTTTTCACCCTGTTAATCTTGGAAAAATGATGATTGGTCTGCCTTGTTACATGCCGGCAACTCCTTTTGGAATTGTTGAACTGATCAGGCGTTACGGGATTCAGACATCAGGCAGGAATTGTGTTGTGATTGGTAGAAGCAATATTGTCGGGAGACCTGTGAGTATACTTCTTTCCCAGAAGGGAATCGATGCGAATGTTTGCGTCATACATAGCCGAACGATAAATTTTCAGGAGATTATATATAATGCCGATATTATTATTGCTGCAATAGGTGTACCATCATTTGTTAAAGCGGAGATGGTGAAAGAGGGAGCAGTGGTAATTGATGTCGGAACTACACGGGTTGCTGCCCCTGAAAAAAAATCGGGATGGAAGCTTGCCGGAGATGTCGATTTTGAAAATGTTGCTCCTAAATGCTCGTTCATAACACCGGTTCCCGGTGGTGTTGGTCCCATGACAAGAGTCTCACTTTTGCGCAATACCCTGATGGCTGCAAAAGGAAAAATTATTTAGAGATATTTCTAATTTGGAACATTGAACCCGGTAAAATAGAGATCATATCCTCCCATTCCGCCGGATTTATTCGATGAGAATATTATAAACATATTTGTAAACTCAGGATCATAACCTAAAACAGGTCTGTACTCATCTGATGATGAATTGATCTTTGGACCAAGATTTACAGGAGCATTCCATCTTCCATTCTTAAAAATCGAATAATAAAGATCAAAGCCTCCCATTCCTCCCGGCCTGTTCGAAGTAAATATCATCACATTCTTGAGAATAAATGGACATTTGTCATCATAGCTACTATTTATACTGTCAGCCAGAACTGAGGCTGAATAATCCTGATTAAACCATGTATCGAGCATTGTTCCTGCAGGCCTCTTATGAAGCAGAATGTCATAATTCCCGTTAACATCCGAAGTAAAATATGCTGAATCCTGATTTGCATTAAAAGTGATATATGCATCATTTTTACTGGAATTGAATAATTTAACGGGATATGGCCCATGTACAACCGGCATGTTATTATTGAATTGAGGCTGATATTTTAGATAGTACAAGTCAAGTAGCTGCCCTCCGTTCTGGGAAGCAAGCATTAAATAATTATTCCCGTCGGATAGACTGAATAGATTTAGCGGGCCGAAATCATTGCCAGAAGTATTTGCACTGGAAATCAGAGATGTGAGGAAAAGATCACTTGTCATACTACTTGCTAATGAGAAAGCACCTGTTGTCTGGTCGAATTTGTATGTAAGGCTTCCCTGCACCAGATCGAACTGGCCCCCATTACTTCCGCGATTACTTGAAAAAATAATTGGTAAGGTACTTCCTAAAACCAGAAGAGCGGAGTTGTAATCATCATACTGTGTATTCAGTCCTTTAAGATTATAAACTGAATCCGGGAATGTTCCAAGTGAATACTTAATAGGATTAACTGGCTTTTTGCAACTGCCAATGCTAATAAAGACCAGCAAAAGAATTAATAATATGGGAATAATACCTGAAAATCTTTTCATAATATATTTTTGGAGACTTTTCTTACAAAGATACCAAAGATATTAAATAAATATTAATGAAAAACCGGGTTAGTTGCCCGGTTCTTCGAAGGTAGAATTTAGGTAATTTTTAGGGTATTTTTGGGTATGAGGGTTTTTGTTTCTTATTATATAACCTAAAGATGAGTATTTCATCTTCATGGTTGCGTTAAATGGAAAAAAAAAGTAAGAAAATCATGATTATTATTGTATATAGCTAATTATTAAGTGTTTGTAAAAATATTAAAATGTTGATAATTGAAGACAATTGAAAAACCCATTCTTAAAAATAATATTAATTTTGCCGATACAAAGTTATCAGGGATGGAAGAAGATAAATTTGGATTTACTCATGAGGATGAGATAAAGGAGGTGATCCGGAAATTTGAAAGGATGAAAAAAGATAATGAAAATTATTTTTTTGATGTNNGATGTTATTGAATTTGAGACAATTATCGATTTCTATCTTGAAAGTAATAACCAGTCCAGAGCTTTTGAAGCCGCTGCTATCGCAACAAAGCAGCATCCCAATTCAGTGTCAATTCAGCTGCGGAAAGCCAGAGTGCTTCTTGAAAAGGGCAGAGCCGTTGAAACGTTGAAAATTCTTAGAAAACTTGAGAGCATCGAACCCGGTAATCACGAAATTTATATCGCGAAAGGAACTGCTCTTGGAATGCTGGGGGATATTACGGGTGCCAAAAAAATGTTTGATTTTGCTCTCACCAAAGACTCAGAAGAGGTTGAGAATATTTTGTTTGTCATAACTTCAGTTTTGCAAAATCTGAATTATTACGAGACTCTGATACCATACATGATAAGACTAATGGAAATGGAGCCTGGTTATCATGCTCACCTATATGACCTGGCTTATGCATATGAGAAAATTCAGGACTTTGATAACAGTATAAGTTTTTACCTTAAGTATCTGGAAGAAGAACCATTTTCTGATAGCGCATGGTATAACCTGGGGATAATCTACAATAAACTGGAACAATTTGACAGGGCTTTAGAAGCCTATGATTATGCACTTGCAATTAACGATCAGAATACATTTGCCCTTTTTAATAAAGGAAACATTCTCAGTAATTTAGACAGGTGTGATGAAGCCATCCCTGTTTATCACGAATACCTTGAGATCGAACCCGAAAGCTTTGAAGCGATGACTTACCTGGGTGAGTGCTATGAGAAATGCAATGATCCGGTTATGGCTAAAAAATACTATCATGAAGCAATTGATCTGGCTCCGGAAATTGCCGACCCGTGGTTTGGGCTAGGTGTAATTGCACTGAACTCAGGTGAAATTGAGGATAGTTTTATTTTTCTCAGAAAAGCTCTCAGATTTGATGATGAAGATCCGGAAATATGGTTCTTCCTTGGAAAGGCGCATTATATTAAAGGAGAGAAAAAAGCCGCGCTGAGATGCTTCAGAGAGGCTCTTAAACTTGATGCTTACTACGATGAAGTTTGGAGTGAACTTGGAAAAATAATTCTTGCCGATGGCATTGTTAATAAAGCGCTTCCATATCTTCAACGGGCTTATAAAGTAACAGGTGACGTTCCCGGGATAAATTACCTTCTGTCAGCTTTCTATCTTCTCTCTGCAGAAAATGAAAAAGCATTCATTCACTTTTCAAAAGCTATTGAAAATGATATTGAGTTATTCGCTGAGTTTAAAGAGCTGTTCCCGGAAAATATTCTTAGTAAGAAAATCAGAAAACTGTTTGAAAAAAATAATCTGATATAAGAAGATCATGGAAAGAATATTGCCTTTTTTACCTGACAGACCCGCTAAACCGAGGAATTCCGGGTTGACAATGGTTATGGACAAAGGATTGAGTATCAGGGAAGCAGAAGACTTTATGTCGGTCGGCAGTGAATATACAGATTTCGTCAAATTGGGCTTTGGAACTTCCCTGCTGACTCCTGGTTTTGAAAAGAAAATAAAAATTTATAAGAAGGCCGGGACTATTCCTTATTTCGGGGGAACGCTTTTTGAAGCTTTTATCATTAGAGACATGTTTGATGATTATGTTAGTTTCATGGAAAAGTATCAGATCGACCTCGTGGAAGTTTCAGATGGTTCTTATGATATTGAGCATGGAAGAAAGCTTGATTACATATACAGGTTAGCTAAGAAAGTCACAGTTATATCAGAAGTTGGATCCAAAAAAAAAGATGTAGTTTATTCTCCTGACGAGTGGGTTGCCATGATGAAATCAGAACTAGATGCAGGATCAGTCAAAGTCATTGCTGAGGCACGTGAATCAGGGACAACAGGAATTTACAATGAAGACGGTTCAATAAATAATTCTATTATCACTGCAATATCAGAGCATGTCAAACTTGAAAATGTGATATGGGAAGCGCCTCAGAAATCCCAGCAGGCTTGGTTTATCAAACATTTCGGCGCCAATGTTAATCTCGGGAATATTGCTCCGAATGAAATAATCCCTTTAGAATCTTTGAGATGCGGTCTGCGCGGCGACACATTTTTTCAGTTTCTACCCGATAATCTCAAGCAGTGAATGCTGGTCAGCCTAATTGAATTAAAAGGCAGAAAATGAGAAAATTTGGACTTATTGGATTTCCTCTCGGGCACTCTTTCTCAAAGCAATATTTTACAAATAAGTTCATAAATGAATCAATCCATGATTGTTCCTATGATAACTATGAACTTAAAAATCTTCATGCAATTAAGGACCTGATTCTGAATGACCCTGAAATATGCGGCCTGAACATTACCATTCCATATAAATCTGAAATCATTAAATATCTTGATGATGCAGATAATGAATCTGTTGAAATAGGAGCAGTAAATGTCATTAAAATTTCGTACAAAAACGAAAGTCCTTTCCTGAAAGGATTCAATACTGACATCTTTGGTTTTAAGGAATCTCTAACTCCTTATCTCCATGGTGACGGAATAAAAAGAGCAGTTATCTTGGGTACGGGAGGAAGTGCAAAAGCAATTGACTATGTCCTGAAGAAACTTGGTATTGAAATTGTTCACGTCTCAAGAATCTCAGGAGAAGGAGCAATATCATATAATGAACTGACTGATAAAATGCTCATTGAAAATCAATTGATCGTTAATACAACCCCACTGGGCATGTTTCCCAATATTAACGACAAGCCTGATCTGAACTATAATTGTCTTAATGAAAATCATATACTGTTCGATCTGATTTATAACCCTGCTCTGACATCATTTCTAAAAATGGGGAAGGAGCGAGGCTGTAAATTAATCGGAGGTCTTGAAATGCTTTACCTGCAGGCAGAAAAATCATGGGAGATATGGAATAATCCGAAAATTTAAATAAATATCTCACCAGGGTATTCAATATCAGTCAGAAACAGTCCTTTTGCCGGTGCCGATTTTCCGGCTTTACTGCGGTCCATGGAATTAATAATCTCTTCAAATTTATTCAGATTCATTTTACCAAGACCGATATCAATCATTGTCCCAACGATTGCTCTTACCATATTTCGCAAAAACCTGTCAGCTTTAATTGTGAATATCAGTTGATTCCCAATCTTGTTCCATTTTGCATTATATATTTTGCAAATATTGGTCTTTGCATTTGAATGAAGCCTGCTGAAGCTTGTGAAATCGGAATACTTAAGTAAAAACTCTGAAGCATTATTCATTGATTCTATGTCAGGATTCCCAGGAACATACCAGCTCGAATCTACTGAAAATGGATCTTTCACCCTTGAAATGAAGTATTTGTACGTTCTGGACAATGCGCTGAATCTGGCGTTTGCTTCAGGAATAACTTTTCTCAAAGATGTCACTGAAATATCTTTAGGGAGGAAACTGTTTAACTTATAGACCAGGTTTTTGTCAGAATCCAGATTATCTAATGAACTGTCAAAGTGAGCACAAAATGTCAATGCATGAACGCCTGAGTCAGTCCGGCCAGCGCCTGTTGTTGAGATGTTCTCTGAAAGAATTGTTGAGAGCGCTCCATCCAGTATCTTTTGAACGGTTACTGAGTTGGGTTGTACCTGCCAGCCATGATAAAAAGTTCCTTTGTATGAAATAAAAATGAAGTACCTCAATTTTTTCTGGTTTTCACAAATATAGGAAATTGTAAAAAAATGGTGGTCCGATTTCCGTTTGTTTGATTAATTCTGATGGGAACTTTGTTGGTCAATTTCACATGTTCTCCTGAGTCATTTGTCTGGAAAACTTCCACCTTCTATGCGACCAAAGCCAGTTCTCAGGTTTTTTAAGGATTATCGACTCTAATTTATGTGCATATATCTCCGTAAGAGCACCTTTCCCTAGTTCTGTCGGTTTTGTTGTTAAAACAGTTAGTTCAATGGTGTAATAACCCCGCTTGATTCTTTGGACATCCATATATATTACAGGAAGGTTGTTCAAATTGGCATGTTTTTCCATTCCATGAAGGAAAGGAGTATCATGGTTGAGAAATTGTATCCAATAAGCTTTTTCCAGGAACTTTCTCGGCATTCCCTGATCGGCAGCCATAAGGAAAAGTGTTTTGGTACCCTTACACTTTTCAAAAGTGCTTGAAGTCTCATTTATTGAAACAAGAGTTGTTCCAAACTTGGAGCGGTTCCTACGCACAAACCTATCTATATACTTATTATTTAAAGTTTTATAGAAGACAATTACATTATAATCAGTTTGTAGTCTGCCCGAGAGACTGCCCCATTCCCAGTTTGTATAATGAGCTGTTACTCCAATTATGCTTTGCCCCGCATCAGAAAATGGTTTAAGGATCTCGGGGTTAATAATACTGTAGCGTTTGAGCAGTTTTTTTGGTGTTATAGAGAATGCCCATATTCCTTCAAGGAAAATATCGACAAGATTTTTATAATAAAGTCGGATTAGGCGTTTTAACTCCATATCCCCAATTCCTGGAAATGTGCCTTTAAGATTCTTTTTTACCACATCCCTGCGATAACCAATAATGTAATATATTATTATCCGAAGGAAATCGGAGAACCCATAAAGTAAAGGAGCCGGCAACAGCCAAATTATGAGTACTCCTATAAGGAAGAGAAAAGCAGTCAGCAGATTCATGATCAAATTATATTTGAAATTTATTCTCAAATGATTTGCAAAGTAGTAATTTTTGGTATAGATTAAAAATTTGCTGTACCAGGAAAATTAAATTGTTTATGGTTAAAAACTGACTGACCAGATAGGAAATTATACATGGTAGTTAATAAGTTTTTTGGTTGATAGACAATAATTATTTTAATACTTTCTTTATTTTATATATTTGTTAATTACAACAAGGAAATGAACTTAATTATTAACTAACCAAGAAAATCAAATAATGAAACAACAAACAGAAAGCAACTTAAGACTTGGAATGACCCTAATGGCTATGATCTTTTTCATATTCGGATTCATTACGAATTTTAATATCGCATTAAAAGATCAGGTTCAGGCGACGTTTCAATTGAGCAACTTCATGGCAAATCTGGTCAATGGAGTCTTCTTTTTCGCATATTTTGTGTTCTCATTTGCCTGCGGAAAAATCATTAAAAAGACAGGTTACAAGATGGGCGTAATTATCGGTTTGCTCCTGATCGGGTTAGGCAGTTTTCTGTTCTACCCGGCTGTAGCTGTACCTTCATATGCACTTTTCCTGGTTGCTGTATTTGTGATGGCAACTGGTGTTGTATTTCTTCAAACGGCTGCAAATCCGTATGTTGCAGCTCTGGGTTCACAGGAAACAGCTTCCTCAAGGCTTAATCTGACTCAGGCCCTGAACTCATTTGCTACAACCATTGCACCTTTTATCGTAGGTATTTTTGTACTTACACCTGCAGCCATCGCTATGGGTCCAAAAGCGGTACAAGTTCCCTTCATAATAATTGGTTCAGTTGTTGTATTGATTGCAGTCTTTATCTTTTTCATGAAACTACCCGAGATTATCAGTGGGGAAGAAGATGAAGGGAAAAAGAGTATCTGGAAGCATCCGCATGTATTACTTGGAGCATTAGCTATATTCTTTTATGTTGGCGCTGAAGTTGGTATTTCAACAGCAATTGTACCCTATCTGAAACAAAGTGGCATGCTGATTGGTGAAGCTGCCAAGCTAGCAGCTATGTACTGGGGAGGGGCGATGGTTGGACGTTTCCTGGGGTCCATAAATCTCAGTGCTATGGAAAGCAAAAAGAAATTTTTATACTCAGGGTTTGTAATTGTATTAGCATTTTTCGTAGGTTGGCTGGTGACAGGCAGCCAGATAAAAGATGGCGTTTTTGTTTTTCAGTCTTCACCCTCCAAAGGGTTAATATTCTTAGGTATTGCGGTTGCTAATTTTATTGCAATGTTTCTTGCGAAGGGAAAGGCGAATGTTGCATTGGGAGTTTTCGGGATTGTAGCTGCTGCTTTAGTTTTTGCGTCGACTATTCTTGGTGCCAATGTAGGTATCTGGGCACTGCTTTCAATCGGATTTTTCAATTCTATAATGTTCCCGAATATTTTTGCTTTAGGAGTGAAAGACCTTGACAGGTTTGAGATGCCGATGGCTTCAGGTATTATTAACACAATGATTGTAGGTGGAGCAGTTGTACCTTTATTGATGGGCTGGTTCACTGACAGTATAAGCGTTCGTACTGCATTACTTGTTCCGGTAGTATGTTATATTTATATTGTTTTCTTTGCT
>PMEC01000093.1:0-6835 GCA_003155705.1 Bacteroidales bacterium | reverse complement strand
CATATGGCAACTCCCCAGAAAATGGAAAACCCTAATATGACCAAGGCTTTGTCGGATACTATATTGAGTAAGTACATTAACAATCTTGCTTCGGAAATTAAGACTGCCATTACAAAGGTTAAGCAAATCAATCCGGAAATAGAAGTAATGGGAATTGGTATTGGTGCACCCAACGGAAACTATTATAGTGGGACCATCGAATACCCGCCTAACCTGCCTTTTGTTGGTGTTGTTAATTTTACATCCCTTATAGAGAAGAAATTTCCTGAGTTTAAACATATAAAATTGACAAACGATGCCAATGCAGCTGCTCTTGGTGAGATGATCTATGGAGGTGGTAAGGGAATGAAAAATTTTGCAATGATGACTCTTGGCACCGGGCTTGGAAGCGGACTAATCGTAAATGGCGATTTAGTGTACGGTGCCGATGGCTTTGCAGGTGAATGCGGACATACAACAGTGGTTCCGGATGGTCGTGTTTGTGGATGTGGCGGTCTGGGTCATCTTGAAGCGTATTGTTCAGCAACCGGAATCAAACGTACTGTTTATGAGCTACTTGCAAAATACAACGATTCCAAAAGTCCTCTTGCAAATATTCCATATAATGAAATGACATCAAAGATTGTTTTTGATGCAGCTGAAAAAGGTGATCCTATTGCTAAGGAGGTCTTCCAGATAACCGGCGAATTGCTTGGACGTTCTTTAGCAGATACAGTTCACTATCTTAGCCCAGAAGCAATTTTTTTGTTTGGAGGTGCTGCTGCTGCCGGTGATTATATTTTTAAACCCGCAAAAGCAAGTATGGAACGCCATCTTCTTCCTGTCTTCCGTAATAAAGTAAAAATACTTCCTTCCAAACTTAAAGAGAGTACGGCAGCTATTGTCGGGTCAAGTGCCCTTATCTGGAAAGAGCTGGAGAAGAACTGATTCACAATATATTATGAAAAAAGAGGTTCCCCATTGGGTGAACCTCTTTTTTAAATCAACATATTAGTTTATCTTATTTTTGAACCTTTAACAGCAAAGAATATCATATACAAATAGTAGATAAACATGAGGCTTACAGCAATCATAACAGAACCTGTCGCAGCTTGAATCTTCCCCATAATTAAAGTAAGAATTGAAGCACCAATTACTGAGGTAGCTATTACTCCCGATGCAACTTTTGCATGAGGGCCTAAGTCTTCCAGCGAAAGGTTATAAATAACCGGCCACATAATTGAGTGGAACAACCCGGTGCCAAGGAATAACCACATGGCAATATTTGGCAGGCTGGAGCTAAGAGCAAATGAAGTTCCAAGTAAAACAAAACCTCCGGCAGCACATATACTTAATATCTTTGCAGCTTTGTACTTTCTTAAAATAAAAACTCCTAATATTCGGCCTACCATCAAACCACCCCAATAGTATTTCAACATGTCGATCGCATTAATTCCCTGGATGCCCAGCTTGGTTGCATAATCCGGGAAGAAGCTCGAAATACCGATTTCGATTCCCATGTATAAGAAAATTGCGAGAGAACCTAACCAAACATGCGGATACTTGAAAGCGCTCGACTTGTACAGTTTTCTTTCTGCTCCTTCTGATTCATTATCCTCGCTCTTTATTTCGGGTAACTTCAGAAAAAACATAATAAGCAGAATAACGGCAGTAATTATACCAATCACCATAAACGGACCTTTCACAATATCTTTTATAGCTGAGTTTTGCATTCTTGCCCCTGTCTCAAGTTTTGGAGTTACTAAAAGAATAGAAACAAAAATTGGGGCAATAACAGTAGCAACTGAGTTCAGAGCGTTGGTCAAAGTCAAGCGGCTGGCTGCTGTTTCAGGGTTACCTAATGCGTTAACATATGGACCTGCTGCTACCTGAAGAATAACGACACCAATAGCAAATACAGAAACTGTACTAAGAAAACCATAGTATCCCATTGAAACACCCGGTATGCACAGGAAGAAGCCCAATGAAATCAGGCCAAGACCGACAAGAATACCATTTTTGTATCCAATTTTGTTGAGCATCAAGCCAACAGGTACTGATAAGATATAGGCACCATAGAAAAATGTATTTGGCAATTGCTTTTGAAAAGGGTCTAAGCCGAATGCATTTTTTAAAAAATCTATAGTTGAGTTGTTCATCGTGGTTATGAAGCCAAACAAAAAGAAAAGCGAGGCCATCACAATTAATGGAAACACATAATTAGGTTTGTTAGTGTTGCTCATAGTCATCATATTAATTTATTTTATCAAGAATTTATATAAACATGTATGTCTGTAAAGTTCACCAGGTTTCAGGAGAGTTGAAGGAAAGTTTGCTTTATTTGGAGAATCGGGAAAATTTTGAGTTTCAAGACACAACGCGGACCTCATTCCATAAGACTTAGCTCCTTTGCCTTTGTCGCTTCCATCGAGCCAGTTCCCGGTATATAACTGCATACCAGGCTGTGTTGTATAAACCTCCATAAAACGGTTCGATTTAAGCTCATGACAAGTTGCTGCCAGACTTAATTCACCCACTCTTTTTTTATTCAGAACCCAGTTATGGTCATAACCTTTACCATAATCCAGCTGATCAAAATTATCATCAATGTGCTTGCCAATTATAATGGATTTTGTGAAGTCCATTGGAGTTCCCTTAACTGATCTGATTTCGCCTGTCGGAATTAGGACCTCATTGACAGGAGTAAACTTATCAGCATTAATTCTGATTTCGTGATTCAGGATATCACCGTTTCCTTCGCCAGCCAGGTTAAAAAATGAATGCGAACAGATGTTGATATAAGTCGCTTTATCAGTTTTAGCTTCATAGTCCAGTCTCAGCTCGTTATTGTTGGTAAGAGTGTAAGTCACTTTAAGAGTAAGAGTTCCGGGATATCCCATTTCACCATCTTTACTTACATATAACATTTCAACTGCTTCGCCGTCAGTAGTTTTATCTGTTTTTATTGCATCAAAAACCTGATTGTTAAAACCATCCGGTCCTCCATGTAAAGAGTTCGGTCCATTATTAATGGGTAATTGATAAGTTTTTCCTTCAATAACAAATTTCCCGTCTGCAATACGATTAGCATACCTTCCACAAATTGCTCCAAAGTAAGGGTTGCCTTTGATATAACCCTCAATGGTCTCATATCCGAGAACTATATCCGCAAACCTACCTTTACTATCAGGCACAAAAAGGCTGACAATTTTAGCTCCGAAATTAGTTATTTGAGCCACCAAACCATTTGTGTTCTTTAAAGTATAAAGAGCAGTGGTTTTTTCTCTGTGTTTACAAATAAAAGCGTCTTCTTTAATATAATTCATAATAATATTTTTTCAGTGTAATAAAAAGAACCACCTCGTAAAAAGATGATTCTTAAGACTATATGCTTTACTTTTATAAATCAAGTTTGTCAGCTCCTTTTTCCCTTATAAAGAGTTTGTGGCAGGAACCTTTTCCATAAACATGCTCCAGTGTAGAAACGTATTTTTCGAGTAAGTTTTGAGGAACAAATGCCTGAATTGTACCGGCAAACCCGCCACCATGTACCCGCCAGGCTCCATGACCCTTCAAGACAAGGTCACTTAGTGCAAGGGCTAAAGAAACACCCTGTTCTCTAACATTGTTGACCGGATAAATATTTTGATTGTACATGTATGAACTAAAGCCTGAATCAACAACCATATTTAAAAATGCTTTAAAGTCATTTTTCTCTAATGCATTCACCTGGTCAACAACACGCTGGTTATCACCCTGAAAATGAATTGCTCTTAAAATGGCACGGTCACCAACTTTTTGGCGGATCTTCGGAGCTATCTGCAGAACCTGATCAAGGCTCACCTGACGAAGTACTTTTGCTCCCAGTTCAGCTGCAACAGCTTTCATATCAGTTGGTAATGATGCGTATTCGTCGTTCAGATCGGCATGGTTGCCACCGGTATCCGTAATTACCAATGCGAAACCGGTTGCAACAAAATCGAAGTTCACCTTTTTGACAATTGGATTTGATGGATCTTTAAAATCAATAGTAACCAATCCTCCTACAGCACAAGCTGTTTGATCCATTAAGCCACAAGGTTTCCCAAAGAACACGTTTTCAGAATATTGTCCTATAATTGCATTTTGAACTGGATCAAGTTTTCCGCTGTTAAATAAGTGGCTGATAATGACACCGATAAGAACTTCGAATGATGCTGATGAGCTAAGTCCTGATCCAACCGGGACACCTCCATCGATACAACAGTCGAACCCGCCAATCCTGAAACCAAGCTCTTTCATTCTTGAACTAATTCCTCTTACAAGAGCTATCGATGTAAAATATTCCTTCTTATCCGGTGATAGATTAGTTAAATCAACCTCAAATTTTGGATACCCGACAGATTCAATTCTGACAATGTTTGTATTATTTATTGCTGCAACTGCAACATTATCCAGATTCACGGCTCCTGCTAAAACTCGTCCGAAATTATGGTCAGTATGATTTCCCCCTATTTCTGTTCGACCTGGAGAACTGAAAATCATTATATCTTTTGGACCGTATAAGGCTTTAAATTTATCAATGAGGTTATTATACCTGTCAGCTTGACCTTTCAGGACTTCTTCATTGACACCATACAATTCTCTGAATGTACTGTTACTGGAGGTAATTCTTTCAATCATAGCTTTCTGTTTGGTCTTATATTGTGAATAAAGAATAGATATTTTTAATCTGTGCAAGGTAATTTTTTTTTTTAAATAGATATTATTCTGAATAGTTTTTTACCATTTTATTTTCCAGAAGTTGGTAATGCTGGAAATCTATAATCCAAAATTCAAAAGTGACAAGATTCGAAATACCAAATAAATAAAATAAGTTCAAATTGCTAGTTGCTAAACATACTCATTATTATCTTTACAACATCCTGCCAGAGTCTGCAACTTTGTACTTTGTGAGGTTTTTTAAAGAATATCATTTTGAGAATATGGAAATAAATAGTGTAAAACGCGGATTTGCCAGTGATAATAATGCCGGTGTCCACCCTGATGTCCTGAAAGAGATATTGGCGGTAAATAAAGGCCATACAATTGGCTATGGTTCAGATATATATACTGACCAGGCAAAAACTCTTTTCAGGGAATATCTGGGTGAATCAGCTGAAATCTTCTTTGTATTCAATGGAACTGCAGCCAATGTTCTGGGTCTCTCAGGAGTGATGCGGCCATGGAATTCTGTGATAACAGCATCTTCATCCCATATTGAACAGGATGAATGTGGTGCACCTGAAAAATTCACCGGATGCAAAGTGCTTACAGTTGATACTAGCAATGGTAAAATTACTATCGATTTGCTTGAAAAACATATGCATGGTTTTGATTTTGAACACCATTCACAGCCAAAGGTTATTTCAATTACCCAGGCTTCTGAAATGGGTACTGTTTACACAGTTAAAGAAATACAAAAAATTTCAGAATTTGCTCATGATTACAATATGCTGCTTCACATGGATGGTGCAAGGTTAGCTAACGCTTCAGTAGCTCTTAATCTTCCATTTAAAACTTTCACAACTGATGCAGGAGTAGATGTTCTATCTTTTGGAGGTACTAAAAATGGGATGATGTTAGGCGAAGCCGTCTGTTTTCTAAAGCCTGGGTTGTCCGAAAATTTCAAATACATCCGTAAGCAGGGAATGCAGCTGGCTTCAAAAATGAGGTTCATTTCTGCCCAATATATTGCATATTTCAAAAATGATTTATGGAAAAAGTGTGCATCACATTCCAATTCAATGGCTACTGCTCTTAATGACAAAATTAAAAACATTAAGGGATTGAAAGTTACGCAGCCGGTTCAGTCCAACGGGATATTCGTCATCATACCTCGTATTGTAGCAGAGAAGGTCATGAGTGAATATTTTTTCTATCCATGGAATGAAAGAACTTCGGAATATCGCCTGATGACAAGCTGGGATACAACTGAGGAGGATATTAACGGTTTCGTGGAACTGCTGAAAAAAGAGCTGAAAAACACGCAATAGTAAGAAGTATCAAAACCTGATAAGGCGATTCATTCAAGTGCTTCTTTTCGTGGGCCCCTAAATCCCCTAAAGGGAACTTTCTTGACTAACCCCCTTTAGGGTGAAGGGGGCGGTTCGTAAGGATGTAGAAAGTATAAAGCCTTGTTCTTTATTATTGAAGTATTTCATTAGCTTCATGAGGAGCCTTCTTACCAGGCTTTCTCCGCATCCAATAGCGCTTATCACATGTTACGCACTCCTGTCTCCAGTAACCCGGAGTCACATAACCACCCTCCTTTGTCTTGAGAAGGCATTCATAAACAGCAAAAACAGGATTGAAGATAAGGTCTGTCACTCCGATAGTGTATTTTGGTTCAGCACCCTCCGTAGCTGCAGGTTCCTGCAACTCCTTGACATCATATTTATTGAGCTCCAGCAGATCCCTCAGGAAAGCTGCACGTTCGAGTGTTGCACCGGTCTCAGCAACCGAACAGCGAACTCCCTCTATCTCAGCTATAATATGCTTCGCATTTGTAAGTGCCATACCTTTGTTTTTTTATCAGACCCCGTAACTAAGATTCCTTATCATCTCGAAGATCACACTGGCAAATCCCGTGAAGAAAATACCTGCAACACATGCCAGAAGGGCGATCTTTGTGAGAACATCACTTTTAAAAGTGGTAATTGGTGTATCGCTCTTGTTTATGAACATCGCCTTTACAATAAGCAGATAATAGTAGAGTGATATAATCGTATTCAATACTGCGATAAGTACAAGCAGATAAAAGCCTTTCTGAGCCGCGGCGGTGAAAAGGAAGAATTTTCCAAAGAATCCGGCTACCGGTGGGATTCCTGCAAGTGAA
>PMEC01000067.1:16083-25439 GCA_003155705.1 Bacteroidales bacterium | reverse complement strand
GAAAAGCCTGAATATTTTACTGATATCATTCAGATCAACTCAAAATCAGGCCTCCGGGGAAGTAACCGTAACTTTGCATATGCCGGCGCAAAATTCGGAGGTATAGGACTCACGCAAAGTTTTGCGATGGAACTGGCTCCGCACAGAATAAAAGTAAATTCCATCTGTCCCGGCAACTTCTATGAGGGTCCTCTCTGGTCCGATCCTCATACAGGATTGTTTGTGCAGTACCTTAAAACAGGCAAAGTTCCGGGGGCTAAAAACATAGAAGAAGTCAGGAAATTCTATGAGAACCAGGTTCCCATGAAACGTGGTTGCAGACTGGAAGACGTTATGAAAGCTATTCTGTATATTATTGATCAGGAGTATGAAACAGGACAGGCAATTCCGGTTACCGGGGGACAGGTAATGCTGGGATGAGGTCAAGAAAGGGAGAGTGGGAGATAGGGAGATGGAGCGGGTTGAAAATAACTCCGTGATCCCTATAGCTATCGGGATCCGTATCCTCCGTGGCAAAAAAAAGTAGCTTAATAAGAATATATGAAGACAAAAGCAGTCAGAATTTATGGAAAGAAAGATTTGCGTCTTGAAGAATTTGAGCTTCCACCCATAAAGGAAAACGAGATTCTTGCGCGGATAGTCTCCGACAGCATCTGCATGTCATCCTACAAAGCTTCAATCCAGGGAGCTGATCATAAGCGGATACCCAAAGATATTAATAATAATCCCACAATACTTGGGCATGAGTTCGCCGGGGTCATTCTTGAAGTGGGTAAAAAATGGGAAAAAAAATTTCACAAAGGACAGAAATTTTCAATCCAGCCAGCTATGGCTCATATGGGCACTCTTAATGCTCCCGGTTATTCGTATCGTTTTATCGGAGGCGACGCCACGCATATTATTATACCGGATATTGTGATGGAAGCAGATTGTCTTCTGCCGTATGATGGTGAAGCGTTTTTCCCGGCATCGCTCTCAGAACCAATGTCCTGTATTGTCGGAGCTTTTCATGCAAGTTATCACATCCCTCCGGGTACCTATAACCATGAAATGGGAATTCGGGAAGGCGGAAACCTGGCGATACTTGCCGGTACAGGCCCAATGGGTCTCGGAGCCATAGATTATGCTCTTCACCAGGAAAGGAGGCCGGGTTTGCTGGTTGTCACAGATATAGATGAATCAAGGCTTGCCCGGGCTGCTTGTCTGTTTACTCCGGAACATGCAGAAAAAGAACGAATTAAACTGGTTTATATCAATACTTCTACAGTTGAAAACCCTGTAAGTTATATCAGGAACCTTACGGGGGGTAAAGGTTTTGACGATGTATTTGTTTTTGCTCCGGTAAAACAAGTTGTCGAACAGGCTGATACTCTCCTAGGTTTTGACGGATGCCTTAATTTCTTCGCGGGCCCTTCAAATCCTGAATTCAGAGCTGAATTTAATTTCTATAATGTACATTATGCATTTACTCATATTGTCGGGACTTCAGGTGGAAATACCAATGATATGCGGGAGTCACTTCTGCTTATGAGTAAAGGAAAAATCAACCCGGCAGTTATGATTACACATATTGGTGGACTGGATTCCGTGATTGAAACAACACTTAATCTGCCCGATATACCTGGAGGCAAGAAACTTATTTATACAAATATCTCAATGCCGCTCTTTGCTCTTGAGAAACTTTACGAAATGGGACAATCAGATTCTTTCTATAATGGTCTTCATCAGATAGTTGCAAAAAATGATTACATTTGGTGTCTTGAGGCTGAAAGATATTTACTGGCAAATGCAAAGTCAATATAATTGTCATAACTCATACAGACATGGGAGGCAAATTCAATTGCCGTAGTGATAATCTTTCCCCATTCTGTTTTCCCCAGGTTTTCGATACCATCATTTAAAATATTATCTCTGTATAATGAAGCGATAATTCCTGCATTAAAGCTGTCTCCAGCCCCTATTGTGCTTACCGGTTTAATTTTGTTCACAGGAAATTCACCTGAAAATGAAGAGGTTCTGACATACACTCCCCTTGAATTATAAGTGTAAATCATACACTTATTATATTTTCGAATAGTTTCCCATGCTTCATCAGGATTATTAGCACCGAAAATATTCCTGAAATCTTCATCAGATCCCCTGACAAAAGTTGCCATCATAATATTTTCAATTATCAGCGGCTTAAGACTTTCCACTTCATTTACATGCGATTTTCTGAAATTTGGATCGTACAGAACTATTGCATCATTCTCTTTTGCAGACAGTACAAATGATTTGAATTTATCCCTTATTTCCAGAGAAAGGGCATAGAAAGAACCGCAGAGAACTATATCTTCCTTATTTAAAACCGGGAAAATAATGTCAAGTCGCTTTGAAGGATAGTTTTTGTAAAATGAGTAATGTGCGTCATTCTTCTTATCAAGAAAAGCCATTGCTAGAGCTGTGTTCCCGTCATGGTAACGATGAACAAATGATGTATCAACTCCATTCTCCTTCAGAAATTTATCTATAAGATTTCCCACATCATCAAACCCATATTCGCTTATAAACGAAACAGGTAGTTTCATCCGGCCAAGAGAAACAACGCTGTTCAGCATTGATCCACCGGCTTTGGCTGTCTGAGGTTGACTGTTACGGAAAATAATGTCCAGCAGTGATTCTCCGATTGCGTAAATTTTTCTTCTGTCTTGCATCAGAACTTAAATATTGTGGACTGTGAATTTACGAAAATGCCGATTAATAATTAATATTGAAATCATGGACTTTTATTACTTGGTCACTAAAACAACAAGAAAGCGCCAGGTAATTTTTATATTTGCTTCATATTAATAAAATGAAAGTGTTTATGAAATCAATGATGCTAACCGGGATCTGGCAAATGGAAATGAGAGAGGTACCTGAACCCGTGATTATAAATTCAAAAGATGTCAAAATAAAAATGCTTGTTGTAGGGGTTTGTGGTTCCGACATTCATTATTACACCCAGGGGAAGATTGGTTCCCAGGTGGTTAAATACCCCTTCACCCTAGGCCATGAAGGTGCGGGATGTGTTGTTGAAACCGGGGCTGCTGTAAAAAAGGTGAAACAGGGAGATATTATTGCAATAGAGCCTGCCATGCCTTGCTGGAAATGCGATCAGTGTCTGGCAGGCCGGCACCATACCTGCCGGAAACTTAGATTCCTTGGTTGTCCGGACCAGGCTGAAGGGTGTCTGAGTGAATATATTGTAATGCCTGAAGAGAGTTGTTTCCCGCTTCATAAAGGACTAAAACCCGATAATGGAGTCATCTCTGAGCCTCTTGCAATCGGAGTTTATTCTGTAAAACAATCGATTTCGGTAAAAGGCGCCAAAATTGGAATTTTAGGATTCGGTCCTATCGGAATGAGTGTGATGCTTGCTGCAAAAGCTCTGGGAGCAGAAACATTTTATGTCACAGATAAAATAGATGCCCGGCTCATAATAGCTAAAAAAGAGGGTGCGAAACTTACCCTGAATCCTCTTAAAGAAAATGTGGTTGATAAAATACTTGTTAAGGAGCCACTTGCACTTGATGTTGCCTATGAATGTTGTGGTCAGCAGGAGGCATTTGACCAGGCTATTGATCTTCTGAAACCCGGAGGAAAATTAATGGGAATTGGAATTCCACAGTTTGACAAATGGTCGATGGATGTAGAAAATACACGTAGGAAAGAGATAACGATCCAGTTTGTCAGAAGGCAGGTAGATTGCGTGGAACTTACACTTGAACTGATGCAGAAAGGGAAAATTGATATCTCAAATATGATTACACACAGATTTCCTTTTGAGAGAACCAAAGATGCATTCGATCTTGTGGCAGGATACAGCAACGGAGTAATGAAAGCTCTTATTGACTTTAAATAAAAAGCTGATGTACTTGTCAATACACCAGCTAAAATATAAAATAAGAATATTTTCTATTTTAGTCCTGAAAGCAAAGCAAGCGAACCGCCGGCAATAATTAATACCAGGAAAAAGACAGCAAGACAAATAATCATCAGTATCCCAATATACTTCCAGAAAGATTTAAGGTTCTTTAAGCCTAACTGCAATTCATTCGCATCAAGATTTGCCACGGATTTTTTCGTATGTCTTGAAAAACGGAACAAATAAAGCAGCGGGAAGAAATAGATCACTGCAAAAACAAGCATGTATATAAAAAAAAGTACACTTGCAATACCTCCTGCAGCTTTTGTGCCTTCCATACCTTGTATCCCTTCCATTCCGGTCATTTTGGAAGTAAATGCAGACATAAAGGAACCAGCAACAATCCCGATGACAAGCATTATTCCTAAAAAGATAAATCCGAGAATGGCAAAGAACATTGACCATTTGCGCGTTGTATCAAGATACCCAAGTGATTCCTGGCCGATCTCAATTTTTCTGTTTTCCTGAATGTTTTCCATAAATTGTAGTTATTGGTTAATATCTGGTAAAAGTAAATTTACTTAATACTTTTAGATGTATTTAATTATTGAACCAAGATATCAGTAATACAATTAATTTCCAAATTGAATCGCTAATTTCAATTTCAGATATTGACAAGACTTGGCTTTTCGACAGCCATAACTATACCGCCAAAGATCAGAAGTAAGAGCGAGTGGAACAGGAATCGGAGAATATGTCCATCAATGACCACTGATGAACTGATAAAATAAAGAAGGATTGCAAATCCGAGGTAACCAAAGAATTTCAGTAAGTTATACTGAACCGGAAAGTACTTCTGACCAATTAAATAGGAGAGGATCATCATCGATCCATAACATATGAAAGTTGCCCAGGCCGAGCCATAATAACCATAGATAAGATGACTTGATGAAAGAGGTATCCACCAGAAGTTAAGGACAAGAGTTATAACAGCTCCGATAGCTGAAAACCAAGCTCCCCAGCTGGTTTTTCCGGTCAGTTTATACCAGATCGCGAGATTGTAATATACTCCGAGAAAGAGATTTGCAAGCATCAAGACAGGTATGACACCTCTTCCTTCCCAGTACTTTTTATCAACCAGAATAGGCATGATAAAATCATCCAGATATAACATGGTTATCAGAAAAATAAATGAAACAGCGATTATAAAATAATCCATGATACGGGCATATACCACCTTGGCATCCTTCTCTTTTGCCTGTGCAAAAAAGAAGGGTTCTGCAGCATATTTGTATGCTTGTATAAAAATAGTCATCAGGATAGATATTTTATAGAGTGCCCCATAGATACCTACCTGATAAGCGGCAATATCTTTGCTATACGGCAAAAGATACCGCAGCAATAGCCGGTCGAAAGTCTCATTTACAATACCTGCCATTCCGGCAAAAAGCAGGGGGAAAGCATAAAAAAACATTTTCTTCCAGAGATCAGGATGAATCTCCCATTTTATCACAACCAATTGAGGGAAAAGTAATAAAAGTGTGATACTGCTTGCAACAAGATTTGAGATGAAAATGTATTCAATACCCCAGTCAGGTCTGTAGATTATTGAAATAGCATGTGCTAATGTACTATTCTCATTATTTCTAAGGATGTACGGACAAAGAAGGATAAAAAAGAGGTTAAGACTAATATTAACTCCTATATTGATCATATTAATTGTTGCAAATCTTTTTGCCCTGTTTTGTGCACGTAGTCTTGCCAAAGGAATAGAGGAGATAGCATCCAATGCTAGGATCCATCCGAACCAGAGAATATAGTTTTTATAATCGGCATAGTCTATCCATCTTGCTACCGACCCTGAAAAGAAAGAGACAAGCAATAAAAAAACAGTTGAAGAAGCCAGCAGCGATATCATCCCGGTACTATAAACCCTCTCTTTATCCTGCTCCTGTTCATTGAAACGGAAGAATGCGGTCTCCATTCCATAAGTTAGGATCACCTTCAGCAGAGAGGCATAGGCGTAAAACACATTGACAGTTCCGTATGCTTCGGGAAGGAAAACACGAGTGTACAAAGGTACAAGCAGGTATCCCAGAATTCTGCCAAGGATAGTAGGAACACCGTAAATAGCAGTCTGCCCTGCAAGTCTTTTAATGGCAGTCATTCAAAGTAAAAAGTTCGTAAAGTCTGTTAAGTCTATAAAGTCAAAAGTACGCAAAGTTCTTCTATTTCAAAATCACCGAAACATTACTTCTTAACTGCCTATACAGCCGCTACCCCCTTATTTATAAACTGGCCCGTAAGTCTGGCATGCCCTGTAATCGGCACCCTCTTTTTCCATGCCAAAAGCACTCCATGCGCTTGGGCGGAATATCTTATTCTCATCAACATTATGCATGCAGACCGGTATTCTTAGTACTGAAGCAAGTGTTATAAGATCAGCCCCAATATGTCCATAGCTGGATGAGCAATGGTTAGCACCCCAGTTAGCCATAACAGAATAAACATCTGCAAAAGCTCCTTTCCCGGTTAGTCTTGGAGCAAACCATGTTGTGGGCCAGGTAGGATTAGTCCTGTCAGTCAGTATCTTATTCATTTTCTCAGGCAGCTCAACTGTAAAACCTTCTGCAAGTTGGAGAACCGGACCAAGCCCTTTTACCAGATTGACTCTTGAAATTGTAGCTGGCATTATGCCCTTAGTGTCAAATTGAGATGAAAAACCTCCGCCTCTGAAATATCCTCTATCCGCTGCTGGCCACTGTGTTGCGGCAAGGCATTCAGCTGCATCTTTCCCGGTTATCTCCCAGAACGGTTTAATGCAGGACTTCCCTTTTTTAGTCTGTCTTCCTGAGAAATCAAGTGCAGAAGCACCCGAATTTATAAGGTGGATAACTCCATTTGACGCAAGTCCGGTCGGTTTGATTTTAGTTACTCTCTTGATTGCATCAGGGCTCCAATAGGTACGTATATCTGAAAACATCTGGGCGGTGTTTGTAAGCAGATATCCAAATAACATAGGTACACCATTCATTGCATCATTCTCTGTAGCAACAAGATATGGGGGTCTGATTCCATTCCAGTCGAATGATGAACAAAGTATTGCCTCAAGAAAATCGCCGTTTGGCATATGATCGGTCCATTGACGCTGGCCCTGAAAACCGGAAAGAATTGCATTATGTCCGAGAGCCTCCTCTCCAAACCCAAGCTTTTTAAGTTTTGGATTTCCAACCATCAGGTCGCGTGCTATTATTGCCATTTTCACAACGGTCTCCCATTCAGCATCTTTTTGCTTTCTTGTTTTTGGTTTTGTATTTAGATCTTTTCCTTCCTTACAATTCTTTTTTGTCCATTCGAGAGCTTTTTTATATTCTTCCTTATCAAAGATCTCTTCATTTATCCTTCGATTAAACTCCGACAGATCAATATATTCATTCCTCATTCCAAGATATTCCTGGAAGAAATCCTCCTTAACAATTGAACCGGCAATACCCATCGATACCGATCCCATCGACAGGTAAGATTTTCCTTTCATATATGAAGCAGCAAGTGCCGCTTTCACAAACCTGAGCATCTTTTCACTTACATCGTCAGGGATAATCTGGTCGCCTGAATCCTGGACATTATGGCCATAAATACCAAATGCAGGCAATCCCTTCATTGTATGCCCTGCAAGTGCAGCTGCAAGATAAACAGCTCCCGGACGTTCTGTTCCGTTAAATCCCCAGATAGCCTTAGGCATATCTGTATCCATGTCAATAGTTTCACTTCCATAACACCAGCATGGAGTGACTGTAAGACTGACACCAACACCATTTTTTCTGAATTTCTCGGCGCTCATAGCAGCTTCAGCTACACCACCGATGCATGTATCGGAAATAATGCATTCAACTGATTTTCCATTCGGGTATTTCAGGTTAGATGAGATCAACGAAGCGGCAATCTTAGCCATTTTCATGGTTTGATCCTCCAGCGATTCTCTAACTCCGTTCATCCTGCCATCGATTGCCGGTCTGATACCTACTTTAGGAAATTCACCAATTATCGTCTGATAGTGGTCATTGATCCTCAATTCATTATTTGCCATATTATATGTTTTTAAAAATTGTTTCCCGTCAGAAAAGTGCTCAACAAATATAATGAATTGGGCAATTGTTTGTAAAAATATTATCCCCAAAGAGAGGGAATGTCTTTCACTAAAAATGCAAATGTTTTACTTTATTTGACCTTATGCATTCTGGAGCTTCAGATAGGAATGGCTATTATTTGTGATATTATACCATTACTTCTACCTATTCCTGAAAATCATTTTTTGTACCTTTGTGTTCATTTTCACTTATTTTCCAGATGCAGAAAGAAAGACGATTACCTGTATGGCTGAAGATGCAACGAGCCAGTGGGGAGACCTACTCCCGGGTCAAGCATCTTGTTGCAGAGAATCATCTTCACACAATCTGCACCAGTGGAAATTGTCCTAATATAGGGGAATGCTGGAATGCAGGAACTGCTACTTTCATGATACTCGGAGATATTTGTACAAGAGCCTGCAAATTCTGCGCGACAAAAACAGGAAAACCGTTTGCCCCCGACTATGACGAACCACTCAGGCTTGCACATTCAATTAAGACTATGAATCTCAGACACTGCGTAATAACCTCAGTTGACCGGGATGATCTTGCTGATGGAGGTGCCTCATTCTGGGCGAAAGTTATCAGAAAAGTAAAGGAATTGAACCCGGATATTACCATGGAAACACTTATTCCGGATTTTGACGGAATACAGGACAATATTCAAAAAATAATAGATGCTTCACCTGAGGTAATATCGCATAATATTGAAACAGTGAGACGTCTGACACCATTTATCAGAACCAAAGCAAAATATGAAAGAAGCCTGAACGTTATAAAATATATTGCAGAAAAAGGGAAAACAGTAAAGTCGGGCTTCATGGTCGGCTTGGGAGAATCTGAAGATGAAATATATGAAACAATCGCTGATCTGCATTCTGCCGGATGTAACATTCTTACAATAGGGCAGTATCTTCAGCCAGGAAGTGATTACATGAAACCGGTTAGTTATGTGATACCTGAAAAGTTTGAAGCTTATCGGAATAATGCGATGAAAAGGGGTTTTAAATTTGTTGAAAGTAACCCACTTGTGAGATCATCATTTCATGCGGAAAGACATGTTATCCAAGAAGAAAAATAGCTATATTGCTTTTATAAAATACAATAACAAAAGTGAGCTATAGTGTTAAATATGAAGATATTGGATTGATGGATTTTAAAGAAACCTGGGTTTACCAGGAGAAAATCTTTCAGAAGCTTATTGACAATAAAAAAGGTGCCGGCATTGCTTCTTCACGGTCAGAAAATATGGTCCATGGCACTTTGATTTTTGTCGAACATCCTCATGTTTACACCCTTGGAAAAAGTGGCTCGGAGAATAACCTCCTTCTTGATTATTTACA
>PMEC01000067.1:1318-16073 GCA_003155705.1 Bacteroidales bacterium | reverse complement strand
ACAGGGGTTTGGCTTGACTCCGGAATCGCATGTAAAACAAGGAAAATCTGTGCAATAGGTGTTAGAGCCAGCAGGTACGTAACAATGCACGGTTTCGCATTTAATGTTAACACAAATCTGGATTATTTTAATTATATTAATCCATGCGGATTTACTGATAAAGGTGTTACCTCCCTTGAAAGAGAGACTGGAAAAAAGCAGGATTTTGTCTCTGTGAAAGCAATTGTCAGGAAAAACCTGCAGAAAGTTTTTGATATTGATTGGTTAAATTAGGAAAGCAGAATGGATAAAAATTGGGTCATAAAAGAAAAAGGTGATCAGGTTGTCGTAAAACAACTGGCTGATGCACTTGGTGTATCAGAATCACTTGCAAATCTGATGGTCCAGCGCAACATCACTTCGCCGGCCGAAGCCGATGCATTTTTTAATCCAAGTCTCGATTATCTTCACGATCCTTTCCTGATGAAAGATATGAATCTTGCAATAGACAGAATTTCTTCAGCAATCAATAAAAATGAAAGAATCCTTGTTTATGGCGACTACGATGTTGATGGGACTACTGCTGTTGCCATGATGTACTCATTCCTTAAAGAAAGGTACTCAAATGTAGATTACTATATTCCGGACAGGTACAAAGAGGGTTATGGAGTTTCTTTCAAAGGGTTGGATTATGCTTTTGAGCAAAACTGTAAGGTTGTCATCACTCTCGACTGCGGGATAAAAGCAGTCGAAAAAGTTAAGTATGCAAGGACCAAAGGGCTCGATATCATTATATGTGATCATCATTACCCGGGTGATGAGATTCCAAAAGCCATCGCTGTTCTCGATCCAAAACAACCTTCTTGCAGTTACCCTTACAAAGAGTTGTCAGGTTGTGGAGTTGGATTTAAACTTATTCAGGCTTATGCAAGAGTGCATGCTATTCCTTTCAGTGCAATACTCCATTATCTCGATCTTGTAGCTGTCAGCATCGCTTCCGATATTGTTCCAATTAACGGTGAAAACAGGGTGATGGCTTATTTCGGACTGAAACAATTGAACGAATCTCCAAGGACAGGTCTGAAGGAGATAATACGTGAATCGGAAGTTTTTAAAGAGCTTACTGTTGAAGATGTTGTATTTAAAATCGGTCCTAGAATTAATGCTGCAGGGAGAATGGAGACAGGAAGCAAAGCAGTTGACCTGCTTGTTTCAAACGATATTAATATTGCTGCCGGCATTAGCAGGGAGATCAATAACTTTAATAATGAAAGAAGAAGTGTCGACCGGATAATTACTACTGAGGCCATGCGGATGATCTCAGAAGATCAGAGTAGTGTAAATGCAAGGACTACTGTACTTTATAACCCTTCATGGAGGAAAGGAGTGATTGGCATTGTTGCATCCCGGCTGATAGAGACATATTACAGACCAACAGTTATCCTTACAGAATCGAATGGTTTTGCAACCGGCTCAGCCAGATCTGTTCAGGGTTATGACCTTTACCAGGCAATCGAAGCTTGCAGCGATCTGCTGGAAAGCTTTGGCGGTCATATGTTTGCAGCCGNNCTTACAATGAAAAAGGAGAATATAATACTTTTTAAAGAGAGATTCGAGGAGTATGTGAACAGTACAATTTCTGATGAACAATTAGTTCCAAGAATATTCGTTGACACTGAACTTTCATTTTCTGAGATAAGTGAGGATTTCTTTAAGATAATGAGCAAATTCCAGCCCTTCGGACCGGAAAACATGTCACCATTGTTTATATCGAGAAATGTATTTGACAGTGGAACAGGCAGGATGGTTGGTTCAAGTGGAGAACACCTCAAGCTTGATCTCTGCCAGGAATCAACAGGAACAAGGACGTTTCCGGGTATTGCATTCGGACAGGCAAACCATTTTGAATATATTAAAGCAGGAAAGCCAATTGATGTCTGTTATTCCGTGGAAATAAATGAATTCAGAGGTAACCGCACACTTCAGCTGAATATCAAGGATATCAGAGCGGCATCTCTTAGATCATAATTTTGAGCTGAATCTTGAACTCATTAGCTTCTTTCATCCTGCTATTAATTACAGATGTTGTGGTTGCACCATATTTAATTCTGAGTTCAGCTTTGTCTGAAATTCTCCATGAGGCAAGGATATATGCACGATTTCCTGTTCCATATAAGACCGGAATGCTGAAGCTGTTAAGAAGATCGTTTTCCCATGTATATAAACCAGAATCATAACCGCCGGTATTAAAAATTGCATAACGAATCCACATAGAGACCGGGAATTTCCTGAATCTTAAATTAATATCCTGGAGAAGAAGCATCCCCTTACTATTCGACGGTTTAACTATTTTATAATCAACTCTTGTACTTAATGTTAAGTAATCAGAAGGTGAGTACCTGATGTTCCATTTAACCGTCTGAACTATAATATTAATCTGAGTGGGGATTTTATTTTCATCAGGGCTGTCAACCATCGATAACCTGAAGTCATACAACGTTTCAAACATTAATTTTTGCGAAGGGAGATATTTTATTCTTATCTCATGCCGTTTTGAAAGTGAAGGTGCACTACATCTGTATCTCAACCAGGGATAATATTTCAGATCACTTCCTGCGCTTATAAAAAGAAACTTTGCAGCTTCGAATGTAAAATTCCCAAGGATACCATATTCATCATTTCCTGCTGAACTTCCAGCCGGCCCGTTCCCATGGATACTTATATAACCTGGTGAATAATTACTGTACAATAAATTGATATTCAGCCTATCAGCAGGTCTGAATGAAACCCCTTGAACGAAAGCATATTTCTTTCCCCCGGAATTTGAAAGCTCTCCAAAAAAAATAAATCTCTTGAAAAGACTATTATAATATAAGGTATAAATAGTGTTTGTGCGACCCGTGAAATTATATTTGTCAGCAGGCTCGACTGGATCCGGGATAACGGGCAGGGCAAACCTTGTCTCAGTCAGTATAATTCCAGCTCTCAGGTTATTAAAATTGTAGAAAAAATTCACCCCATAGTTTGTCTCACGTACCGCATCTTTTTTGAGAATAGTTCCGGAAGTTGTGTGTAGCCCGGTTTTGTAAAAACTTTTTATTGACTGATTTGAAGAATCGATCGTATCATTCAGGGTTGCATCAATTTTATTAACTGAAAGGAAGATTGAAAAGTCAAAATTTCTAATTGATAATTGTGTTGCAGCACCTCTGAAAAAATTATTCTCATCTGTCGATGTATAAGGTCTGATTTCACTCCGTCCGGTCAGATATCCCTGTGTTGTCAGAGAAAGCCCACTCCTTATCCCGGTATTGATATTTGTACCCTGTCCGAAACGCGCTGAATAATCTCCAATTATAATATGTCTGATAATTCCTGTTCCATTGTATGTCAGGTAGCCGGAGAGGAAATCGGGTAATGGGGGTTTTCCTGAAATTAATTTTTCACCGGCATCTTTTTTACCGGTGAATCCACCTGAAATATTACCCGAAGTAAACTTATATTTGGTTAGAATTTTCCATGGAGATCCTAAAAGTGGAGTATCGGATATATTGTTTTTATATATGAAATCTGATAGAAGAGTTTGTCTTAATCGTGTTGATTCGCTTAATGTTGCAGGCTTTTCTATAAGGGTAATGAAAGGGATCATCATTTCTGCACTCTCCCTGTCAAAACCGGGGATATTTGCTATCTCATAGGAGGAAACAATCTTTCCTGAGTTTTTGACATAATCAACCAGAATTTTTACCTGGAAATCTGTAAGGAAGAATAACCGGCTTATCTCTTTTTCCTCTCCGGAATTGATCTTTACAGGGTCTGTAGTCAGATCAAAGAGCCAGTCAGAAAACAAATCCGCCGCCCCGGGGTCCGATTCATCTGCTGCAAGTTCTTCAGCTATTGCAGCGATTCTTTCAGATGTTTTGATTTCCTGACAAAAGGTATTGCCGGAAAGTAATGCTAAAAAAATTATTGCTGCAGATTTGAACATAATTATAATGAATTTTTTGTTTCACAGAGTTCCACTGAGCATCCACAGAGAGACACAGAGTTCATATCCTGAATCTTCGTATTCCGTTTTTAAGGACTGTAACATTAAAATTGATAAGCAGTCCAATTGATTTTCCTGAAAACTTCATATAAGTTAGAATCTGGGCCTCATGAACAGGATTAAACTCATCTACTGTTTTCAACTCAATTATTACAATATCTTCAACAAGAATATCAATCCTGTAACCACAATCCAGTTTTATGTTTTTGTAAACCACAGGTGTTGGTTTCTGACGATCAACTTTTAAACCTGCTTTAAGAAGCTCAAAAGCTAGGCATTCCTCATATGCCGATTCAAGCAGCCCTGGTCCCAGATATCTATGTACTTCAATAGCACATCCTATAATTAACCTTGTGATTTGATTTATTTCCATAACTATTAAAATTGGTTCTTCTCTGTGTAACTCTGTGTATTCTCTGTGCTACTCTGTGTAATTTTTCTTTGTTTTCTATGCATTATTTTATAAGGAACTTTGCGGTTACTCTTCTTTTATTTTAAAGATTATTGATACTGAAGATGTTATTCCAAGTTGTTCATGTGTTGCAAAGCCAAAATCAATTATCGCCTGTCCTGCTCTGTAACCGAATCCAAAACAGAATGAACTGTTTTCAGTACTGAAGCCGCCCCTTATTATAAATTTTTTTGCCATTTCATATTCAAATCCGGATCTTATAACCAGGTTGTGTCCGGTACTCATTTCAGTTTCAACAGCTGCAAAAAGCTCTTCACTCAGGTTAGCCCCAGCTCCGGCTCTTAATCCTGTCGGCATATCTGATTTTCTTATTGAATTCGGAAGAGGATTGAAAATGTGTATACCTATTTTAATATTATGTGCAGCTGTTATATTAATTCCTGCCTCACATGTAAGTATTTGATTATTATTGTATTCACCTGTCGTTCTTTCAGAAAAATAATCAATCTGCACTCCTGCGGCTATATTATTTGAAAGAGGCATACCGCATGCCAATCCTGTCATTTGCCTCCTGAAATCGCTGTAACCAAAATGGGAATAAACAGCACCAAGAGAAACCCTGCCTGCACGAAGAGTTATCGCTGCCGATCTGGTCCCTAATTCTTTTATACTAAACCTGTTTTCGTAATTTAATGCAAAGGAGAATGATTTATTATAGGCAAGACCTGCCTGGTTATGAAAAGATGACCATAAATCATTGTTCATAACACAAACCTGTGCCATTCCTGTCTGTCTTGCTCCTGCCGATAGACCATAAGGATCACTGGCAAAACCTTTAACTGACAGAAATACAACAAATAACGAAACAATTATTTTTTGCAGCGAGAACAACTGTTTCTGAAAATTATTCCACTAATGTACAAAAAATACTTAAAGCAAAATAAATAGTTTCAATATTAATTGTAGAATTCAGATGCTTTTTGCTTTGTTTCAGCTCTACATTAGGCTAGCCATCCATCACTTACTGACAAAGGTGGTAACCGACTCTGAAGTGGAGGTAAGTCAGCATTGTATTTTAGCCCCCTTTAGGGGGTTTGGGGGCAAAACAAAAACTGAAGAGATTGATTATCAGTTGGTTTTAAATGGATACTTCACATTCTTAAGTTCTTCATTAGCCTGGACGATCTTTTTTTTAAGGCTCTCCTTGTATTTTATTATTTCATTCATTACTGATTCATCACCTGTTGCAAGTATCTGGGCAGCAAGTATCCCTGCGTTCTGGGCACTATTTACTCCGACAGTTGCGACAGGTATTCCGGGAGGCATCTGAAGTATAGAGAATATTGAATCCAACCCTTCGAGAGAAGCTTTTATGGGAACTCCTATGACCGGCAGTGGTGTCATTGATGCAATGACTCCCGGAAGATGAGCAGCCATTCCCGCTCCTGCGATAATAACTTTAATCCCTCTTGCCGCAGCATTTTTAGCATACTTTTCAACCTCCTCAGGAGTCCGGTGAGCAGACAAAGCATTTATTTCAAAAGGTATACTGAAATCATTAAGGATCTTCGCTGCTGCCTCCATTACAGGCAGATCTGATGTACTTCCCATTATGATACTAACTTTAGGTTCCATCTTAACAATTTTAATTTACCATAGAGATAAAGGCAAAAATACGCTATTAATTTCATATTTTCGCANNACATTTAAAGAATACATTTCAGAAAAGGAAATCAGCGAAAGGATTGATACTCTTGCCGAAAAGATTAACAGTGATTTTGCCGGAAAAGAGGTAGTTTTCCTGGGAATTTTAAATGGCGCATTCCTGTTTGCAGCAGACCTTTTTAAAAGGATAAATTTAAAAGCCAAAATTTCATTTGTGAAGCTTGCTTCTTATGAGGGAACAAGTTCATCCGGCACAATTAAAGAACTTATCGGATGGAACGAAGACATTAAAAATAAGGATATAATTGTTATAGAGGATATAGTTGATACAGGTAATACTCTTGAAAGAATTGTCGATGAGCTGGTGATAAGAAAAGTTTCGGGGATTAAAATTGCTGCACTTCTCTTAAAACCAGACGCATATACAAAGAACATTCCTCTTGATTATATTGGTTTTGAAATACCAAATGATTTTGTAATCGGTTATGGACTTGATTATGACGGATATGGCCGTAACCTTCCATCTATTTATACTTTAGTTAGTTAAAGGTGATTTATTGTGAATGATAAGACTTAAATACAAGGCTAATTCCATTCAATTATACACCCTGAATCAAATCTTAATTTTTAATTTATGGTAAATTTTCTGATTTTTGGCCCTCCCGGCTCCGGTAAAGGGACGCAGTCTGTAAGACTTGCTGAAAAATTTAATCTCGTACATCTCTCTACCGGTGATATGCTTCGGGCAGAGATAACCGCAGGCACTGATCTTGGTAAAAAAATGAGTTCAATAATGGCTACTGGCGAACTTGTTCCTGATGAGGTAGTTATCGAAATGATCGCAGCAAAAATCGACAAAACAAAAGATTCCGCAGGTTTCCTTTTCGATGGTTTCCCCCGGACTGTCGGACAAACTATTGAACTCGAAAAAATGCTGGGGGAAAGGGGCATGAAAATAGACCTGATGCTTGTTCTTGATGTGGAACATGATGAGCTGGTTAAAAGATTGATTGCCAGGGCTGAACTGTCAGGAAGACCTGATGATAAAGACACCGTTGTGGTTGAAAACAGGATTAGTGTCTATAAATCAAAAACTGAGCCGATAATTAATTACTGCCGCGAAAAAAGATTATACCAGCCTGTGAATGGTATGGGTACAATTGATGATATTTTCATAAGGCTTTCAGATCATATGAAGAAATTTGTATAATAACTCCGTGTAACTCTGTGATCCCGATAGCTATCGGGACTCTGTGTTTCTCTGTGAAATAAACAAAAATTTACACAGAGGGCCACAAAGATGACACAGAGATACACAGAGCAGATTCTAAATTATGTCAGGTTCCAATTTTGTTGATTACGTAAAGATCTTTTGCAGGTCAGGTAACGGAGGTGCCGGATCAGCTCATTTTCGGCGGGAGAAATTCATTCCCAAAGGTGGTCCTGATGGTGGTGACGGCGGGAGAGGTGGTCATATTATTCTCAGAGGTAATAATCAGATGTGGACACTTCTTCACCTGAAGTACCAGCGTCACATCTTTGCCGATAATGGTATATCCGGAGGTGCTCAGCAAAGTACTGGCGCTATGGGGAAAGACATAACAATAGAAGTACCGCTTGGAACCATTGCAAGGAATGATGACACAGGGGAATTCCTGTTCGAGATAACAAGTCATGGTGATGAAAAAATCCTGGCGAAAGGGGGAAGAGGCGGCCTGGGGAACACACATTTCAAATCAGCAACAAACCAGGCTCCAAGGTATGCCCAACCAGGGGAACAGGGTATAGAAGCAAGCTTTATTCTTGAGCTTAAAATACTTGCCGACGTTGGTCTGGTTGGCTTTCCAAATGCAGGCAAATCAACTCTTCTTTCAGTCGTGTCTGCAGCAAAACCAAAAATCGCAGATTATGCTTTCACTACACTCGTCCCTAATCTTGGAATTGTAAGTTACAGGGATGATAAATCTTTTGTAATGGCAGATATTCCCGGAATTATTGAGGGTGCGCACGAAGGTAAAGGACTTGGTATCAGATTCCTGCGACATATCGAAAGGAATTCAATACTCCTTTTTATGGTACCTGCCGACAGTAAAGACATTAAAGCAGAATATGATATATTGATTAACGAACTCAGGATGTACAATCCGGAACTTCTCGATAAAAAACGTGTTCTTGCAATTTCAAAATCCGACATGCTCGATGAGGAACTTATCGATGAGATCAGAAATGTTCTTCCTGACGTGCCTCGTGTTTTCATTTCATCCATTACAGGACAGGGGCTGAACACTCTGAAGGATATGTTATGGAAAGTTCTTAATTATTAACGTGTTATTGCATGCTTGAAAGATTTGACCAACATCTTTTCTTATTCATTAATTCACACAATTCACCTTTCTGGGATCAGGTGATGTATATTATAAGTGGGAAGGTAACCTGGATACCTTTATATATAGCAATCTTATATATTTTAGTAATAAAATATAAACGAAAATTCATAGTACTGGTTTTAATGATAATAATTGCAATCACTCTCAGCGATCAGATTTCAGTACTTGTTAAAAATAGTTTTCACCGGATGCGACCATGCCATTCAGCTGCCCTTGAAGGACTCGTTCACCTGGTGAAAGGGATATGTGGCGGGGCATACGGATTTGTTTCATCGCATGCTTCAAATAGTTTTATGGTAGCAGTTCTGAGCTTTTCCCTCATCAAACGGAAGTGGTTTACTTTCGGTATGATATTCTGGGCTCTTCTGATCGGATACAGCAGAGTTTATCTTGGAGTTCATTACCCGGGAGATGTAATATGTGGCTCATTTATTGGAGTCCTGGTCGGATGGGGAGTTTATAATTTATATCGAATAATTGATCGCAGGTTACTTCCCGGGTCAGAATTTTTCAACCGGGTCTGAAGGTTGTAATTCATATTATGCTAAGCATTTGCTCAGAATCGCACGATCCTTTCTTCAACCTGGCAACCGAAGAATACCTTCTTCATAACACAAAAGAAGATTTCTTCATACTTTACATTAATGATCCATGTGTGATAATCGGTAAGCATCAGGTTGCGCACAGGGAGGTACGTGCAAAATTCGTTAATGAAAAAAAGATCCCGGTCATTAGACGAATTTCTGGCGGCGGCACCGTTTTTCATGACAGAGGGAACCTGAATTTTTCTTTTATTAAACAGAGTGAAGCAGGGAAACAGGTTGATTTCAGGTTTTATACAAAGCCTGTTATTGACTTCCTCGGGTCATTAGGTGTAAATTCTGTTTTTGAGGGCAGGAACGATCTGACTGTTGATGGTCTGAAGATTTCCGGTAATGCAGAGCATGTTTTCAAGGAAAGGGTACTGCATCACGGGACATTGCTTTTCGACGTTTCTATTGATGATCTCAGACAATCATTAAAAGCAAAATCTGATAACTATTCCACCAGGGCTGTTGAATCAAACCGAACATCTGTCACCAATCTGAAAGGGCGATTGAAGAATATTAATACTATCGATGAATTTTTAAAATCAATGCTGAATTATTTCAGTCGTAATATGTCTGATATACAAAGATATCAACTCTCTGATGAAGAGCTGTCAGCTGTAAGATCGCTGACAGAATCAAAATATAAAACATGGGACTGGACATATGGATATGGTCCACCTTATACTTTTACATGTTGGGTTATCATAGATGAAAAATCACATACCTGCAGGCTGGTTGTGAAAGATGGAATAATATGGGAATGTGATATNNATAAGTTCTTTTAAAAAATCGCTTACTTTGACTCGAAAAATTGCTGACAAAACCGTAACTTGAATTATGGACACAATTAAATCATTATTTGTCTGGATTATAGGTATAACTTATACCATTATTTTATTCCCGGTCTCATTGGTACTCTGGGTGTTGTTATATCCCTTCGACCAGGAAAGAACTATTACTCACTGGTGGCTGGTTATTCAGGGATGTCTGCTGACAAAACTTATTCCTATATGGAGAATAAGTGTTGAAGGCAGAGAAAAAGCTCAAAAAAAGACACCATATATTATAATATCTAATCATCAGTCGATTCTGGATATTTTGATAATGAATTGTCTGCGTCTTAAATTCAGATGGATTTCAAAAATTGAAAATTATAAGGTACCTGTTCTTGGATGGTATATGCGTATGGCAAAATATATTGCAGTTGACAGAGGAAATAAAGATAGTAAAGCTGAAATGATGGATAAATCTGCTCAAAGCCTCCGGAAAGGTATATCAATCATGATGTTTCCGGAAGGTACACGGTCGCACGACAGAGAAATAGCTCCATTTAAACTTGGGGCTTTTCAGCTGGCACTCAGCACTGATAAATCTATCCTTCCGGTAATCGTTGATGGAACCGGGGGCATCCTGCCGAAACATGGTTTGATGTTTTCGAGCGGCAACAATTTAAAAATCAAAGTCCTCGACCCGGTTCATCCGGGCTCATTCGGTACTGCCAATCCTGAAGAGCTTGCAATAAAGTTCAGAACTCTGATGGTGGATGAACTGAAAAAAATGCGTGCAGGAAAATAACTTATGGCATTTGATGAATCATACACAAGGATCCTGAACAGACTGGGGTATTACAGTTATCAGCATGGATTTATAGTCAGGCATATAAACCAGGAAACAGGATGGAACAGCCACCTTGAAAAATGCCGGAACTTCATTATAAAAGCACTTGAATTTTATAAACCCGGAAAAGTTACCGTCCTTGGTAGCGGGTGGCTGCTGGAACTCCCTCTGGCGGAGATGCTTGAAAAAGTCAAGAGAGTCTGTCTTATAGATATAATTCATCCACCCGAGGTTGTTAAACAGGTTAGTAATCTGCCAGGTATTGAACTAAGAACAGAAGACATCAGTGGTGGATTGATTGATGAAGTCTGGCGCAAAACTTCAGGATTGTCATTCTTTAAAAAACTAAATTCAATAAATGATATTAGAATTCCTGACTACCTGCTTGATTCGGATCCCGGAATGGTAATCTCCCTGAACATTCTGACACAGCTCGAAACCCTTCCCGTTAAATATCTGATAAAGAAATCAAAGGTAGAAGAGGTCGAAATTATAAGGTTCAGAAAAGAGATTCAGAATAATCATTTAAATCTGTTGAAAAAATATAAGTCAATACTGATAACTGATTTAACTGAAGTATTTACTGATAATTCCGGCAGTGTATCGGAACAGAAGACAGTTTTGATCGATCTGCCTGAAGGTAAGCATAAAGAGGAATGGACATGGGATTTCGACCTGAAAGGTTCTGATTATTATGGGAAGAGATCGGTGCTCAAAGTTGCTGCTATAATAATTTAAGAAATGGAGATCAGAGACCTGAAGAAAAAATATCTTCTGCTTTCAGAGAAATACAAAATACTCTCTTTGAAACATAAAAAGATCCTTTTTACTCTATCTCTTCTTCGTTTACTTGTTTTTGCTGGTGGTTTAGCAATTGCAATTATTTGTTTTTCGTTCAGCCCNNAATGAAATCAACTCCCTGTCAGGAGATCTTTCACCTTTTAATAATGGAAGTATATGGATAAATTCTGATCATGATTTTTCGAATGATATTGACCTTTTTGGACAGGATTCTTTGTTTCACTTTCTGAACAGAACGGTCACAGGATATGGCAGAGACACGCTGGCACTCTGGCTTGCCCGGCCATATAAAATATCAGCAGAAATCCGACAACGACAGGAAACAATATCTGAACTATCGGCGAAGCTCGATTGGCGCCAGGAATTTATAGCTAACGGTACAGGGAAGTCACTCGGGAAAGACGATATTGAAGGAGTTCTACAATGGCTTAATGATCATTCAGAATTTTATTATTTCCCATTTCTTAAAATAGCAATCTGGCTTTTCCCCGGATTGACACTCACTTCCCTTTTAATGTTGATTGCAGGTTATTTGCCTTATCAGATTTTCACCATATTCTTTCTGATCAACCTATTACTGATATTGGCAAAACTGAAGGACACTAAAAAAATCCATGATCAGGTATCTAAAAAGCATGAATTCTTATCTTCATTTAACCGCTTGCTTTCTTCATTTGAAAAAGAATCTTACAAAGCCGTCATTCTGAATGATTTTAAAACCAATTTTTCTTCGGGTAACCAGTCCGCATTAAGTAGAATCGGTAAACTCAGCAGGATAATTCGCTCGTTCGACAGTCGTTTGAACATGTTGATTGGCTTTGTTCTGAATGGTCTGTTATTATGGGACTTTCATTGTGTACGATCTCTGGAAAAGTGGAAGGAGGAATCCAAAACACAATTCCCTGTATGGCTGAAACAGATAGGAGAACTAGATGCATATTTAAGTCTCGCAAACTTTGCCTTCAACAATCCTGACTATTGTTATCCTGAGCTTACCGATCAGGCTGTAATATTTTCTGCTACCAACCTGGGACATCCCCTCATTAACCGTGATAAGAGAGTATGTAATGATTTCCTGATCCCTTGCAGGGGTAAAGTGTTCATAATTACAGGGGCCAATATGGCCGGGAAAAGTACATTTTTACGTACAGTTGCAGTTAATTTTATATTGGCAATGACCGGAGCTCCGGTGTGTGCAAATAAATTGCAATTCAAACCGTTAAAGCTCTTTACAAGTATGCGTACTACAGATTCATTAAGCCAAAATGAGTCTTACTTTTATGCAGAGCTGAAGAGATTGAAAATTTTGCAGACCAGGCTTGAAGATGGAGATGAGATGTTTTTTATTCTCGACGAGATATTGAAGGGTACCAACTCTGTTGATAAAAGCAATGGATCTAAATTGTTCATGAGAAAACTTATTGAGCTTGGTGGAACAGGATTAGTAGCAACACACGACACCTCTTTGGGTGAAATTGAGAATGAATTCCCTGGAATAATCATTAATAAATGTTTTGAAATTGAAATTAACGGTGAGAATATCAGCTTCGATTATAAACTGCAGGAAGGTATAACAAAGAAAATGAATGCTGCACTGCTTATGAAGCAGATGGGAATCACCTGATAGTTAAATCTTTTATCAACAGTTTCAATGTGTTTGTAAATCTCAATTAATCAGCTAAATATTTTAAGTTCAAACTTTTTAGTTAAAGAGCTAAGTTCATATTTAAACCAATTGTTGAAAAATTGACCTTTTGCGGCAATTCTATTTCATTATATTTGCGCAAAATCCGGAAATATGTCAGTTGGTTATACAGAAGAGCATATAAAAACTCTGGAGTGGAGAGAACATATCAGGTTAAGGCCGGGTATGTACATTGGGAAACTTGGTGACGGATCATCTCAGGACGACGGTATCTATGTCATGTTGAAAGAGGTGATGGATAATTCCATTGATGAATATATGATGGGTTTCGGGAAAAAGATCGACGTCTCAATCACCGATAAAGACGTAAGAGTAAGAGATTTCGGTCGAGGTATTCCACTCGGAAAGTTACTCGATGCGGTTTCAAAGATGAACACAGGAGCCAAGTATGATTCAAAAGCTTTCAAAAAGTCGGTGGGTCTGAATGGAGTAGGTGTAAAAGCAGTAAATGCACTTTCAAGCAGCTTTATTATAAGATCTTACAGGGACGGGCAGGTCAAAGCGATCGAGTTTGACCATGGTATAACCGTAAAGGATGAGCCGCTGAAAGCCTCATCTGAAGAGAATGGCACTGAGGTCATCTTTCGTCCCGATTCAGGCATGTTCGGCGACTATCACTTTATCTCGGAGTACGTTGACAGCATGCTTAAGAATTATGTCTATCTGAATGCGGGGCTGGTAATTAATTTCAATGGCAGCAGGTTTATTTCTAAAAACGGACTTGTCGACCTTCTGAATGAGAATATGAACAAGGAAGGGCTTTATCCTATTATTCATCTTAATGGTGAGGATATTGANNACTACACAGGGCGGTTCCCACCTTATCGCTTTCAGGGAGGCGCTAGTTAAAACAATCAGAGAATTCTTCAAAAAGGATTATGATCCGGCAGATATCAGGTCTTCTATTATTGCTGCAATAAGCATAAAGGTTGAAGAACCTATTTTTGAATCACAGACCAAAACGAAACTTGGTTCAAAAGATATGGGACCAAACGGACCGTCTGTAAGAAATTTTATAGTGGAATTCGTTAAAAAGCAGCTCGATGATTACCTTCATAAGAATCCTGAAACTGCCCGGATACTTTTGAAAAAAATCCAGGATTCCGAAAAGGAAAGAAAAGCCATTTCTTCTATTCAGAAGCTTGCGCGCGACAGAGCTAAAAAAGTTAATCTTCATAATAAAAAGCTTAGAGATTGCCGTATCCATTATAATAATAACGATGCCGACAAACTCGATTCAACAATATTTATTACCGAGGGTGATTCAGCAAGCGGTTCTATCACAAAATCGAGGAATGTAGAGACCCAGGCTGTCTTCAGCCTGAGGGGTAAACCTCTTAATTGTTACGGACTTACAAAAAAAATTGTTTACGAAAATGAAGAATTCAATCTCCTTCAGGCTGCCCTGAACATTGAAGACGGAATTGAAAATCTGAGATATAATAATGTTGTTATTGCCACTGATGCAGATGTCGATGGTATGCACATAAGGCTGTTATTGCTGACCTTCTTTCTCCAGTTTTTTACCGACCTCGTCAGAAAAGGACATGT
>PMEC01000067.1:0-1230 GCA_003155705.1 Bacteroidales bacterium | reverse complement strand
GGAAAAACACACCTGAAAGACAGGATTTTATTATAGCAAACCTGAGGATCGAAGAAGATATTGTAGATATAAAGTAAGAGAGTTTTATCAGGAAGAGAAAGTTTTTAAATGGAAGAAGATTTCGAACTGGATATATCTGAAGAACAGGAAGATTCTTTGCAGGAACATGATAATTCACCTGCCTCTCTTCATACTGTTACAGCTCTTTCGGGAATGTATCAGGACTGGTTTCTGGATTATGCCTCATATGTTATTCTTGAACGGGCAGTTCCTCATCTGCAGGATGGTCTGAAGCCCGTACAAAGGCGTATCCTTCATTCAATGAAGAGGATGGACGACGGGAGGTACAACAAAGTAGCAAACATCATCGGTCATACAATGCAGTTCCATCCTCATGGAGATGCGTCAATTGGAGATGCTCTGGTCCAGCTCGGACAAAAAGATCTGCTAATTGATGCGCAGGGTAACTGGGGCAATGTTCTTACAGGTGATGGAGCTGCTGCCCCAAGATATATTGAGGCAAGACTCTCAAAATTTGCCCTCGACGTCGTATTTAATCCAAAGACCACAGAATGGAAATTATCGTACGATGGCAGAAACAAAGAGCCTGTCGTTCTTCCGGTTAAATTTCCATTGCTGCTGGCACTTGGAGTTGAAGGTATTGCGGTAGGCCTGGCATCAAAAATCCTTCCACATAATTTTAATGAACTTATTGATGCCACTATTGATTACCTTATGGGGAAAGAATTTGTTCTTTATCCCGATTTCCCGACAGGCGGAATGGTTGATGTATCAAAATACAATGATGGTCAACGTGGCGGCGTCGTAAAGGTGCGGGCCAGAATTGAAAAAGTTGACAAGAAAGCTCTGATAATCACAGAAATACCTTTTGGAAAAACCACAACAACTCTTATCGATTCAATTATTAAAGCTAATGATAAGGGTAAGATCAAAATTAGAAAGATCGATGACAATACTGCGGCAAATGTCGAAATAGTAGTTCATCTTGTCCCCGGAGTTTCTCCCGATAAAACCATTGATGCACTTTATGCTCTGACCGATTGTGAATACTCTATCTCGCCCAATTCCTGCGTTATAACTGGGAACAAACCCTCCTTCATGGGTGTAAGTGAAATGCTTAAATATTCTGCAGATCAGACTGTTGCACTCCTGAAAGCTGAACTTATTATACGTAAAGGGGAACTCGAGGAAGAGTGGCATATGTCCTCT